>JAXINY010000146.1:0-4886 GCA_034190525.1 Asbonarchaeaceae archaeon (SeqCode)
CACCGCCGCGAGAATCGCCGCGCTGGAACACGCCGACACGCTGCTGGACGAACTTGAACGGCTCGAAGCTGCGTTCGAGGAAACGGCGGACGAATCCGACGACGTGATGAAGGTCGGGCGGACCCACCTGCAGGACGCGGTCCCGGTGACGGCGGGCCAGGAGTTCGGTGCGTACGCTGAATACTGCCGGCAGGGACGGGAGCGCATCCTGCAGGCGCTGGACGAGTTGCGGGTGGTCGGGCTGGGCGGGAACGCGGTCGGTACCGGCATCAACACCCCACCGGAGTTCCGTGAGCGCGTGGTTGCAGAACTTGCGGATGTGACAGGTCAGGACCTGGAGCCGGCGGACGATGCCATCGCCCGCACGCAGATGATGACTCCGTTCGCCGCGGTCGCGGACACGCTGGACAGCCTCACCCGCGACCTGGTGAAGATGGCGGACGACCTGATGCTGCTGTCGTCCGGCCCGGTCGCCGGGATCGGCGAGGTGGAGCGGCCGGAGGTGGAGCCCGGCTCGTCCATCATGCCGGGCAAGGTGAACCCGTCCATCCTGGAGGCGTTCACGATGAGCTGCATGCAGGTGCAGGGGAACGCGTCCGTGGTGCGGCACGCCGCGGAGCACGGCGACCTCGAGCTGAACGTGTACACCCCGCTCATCGCCTACAACCTGCTGGACGCGCTCCGCCTCTTCACGAACGCTGCCAGGATGCTGCGGGAACGCTGCATCGCTGACATCGATGTCGACCGGGAGCGCGTCGCCGAGCTGTTCGACGGGAGCACCGCGACAGCGACCGCGCTCGCCCCGTACATCGGGTACGACCGGACCGCGGACGCCGTGCACACCGCGGTGGCGGAGGAGCGACCGGTCCGGGACGTGGTGGCGGAGCGGGGATGGATGACCGCGGACGAGCTTGACGCGGTGCTCGACCCGGAGCGGATGACCGCGCCGCACGGCATCGACGGTGAGATACAGGCAGCGGTGCGGCAGCGGCTGGAGGACGATGGCGATGGATGAGGAAACGCGGGAGAAGTACATCGAGGCCGGGCGGATCGCGCGGGAGGCGCGCGAGATCGCGGTCGAGACCGCCGAACCCGGGACACCGCTGCTCGACATCGCCGAGGCCGCCGAGGAGTACATCCGGGCGGAGGGCGCGGAGACCGCGTTCCCGGTCAACCTGTCCATCGACGACGACGCGGCGCACTACACCCCGTCACGCGGCGATGACGCCGTGTTCGAGGAGGGACAGCTGCTGAACATCGACGTCGGGGCGCAGGTGGACGGCTACATCGGCGACACCGCGGTCACGGTCGACCCGGCCGGCGACCACGCCGAGCTCGTCGCGGCGTCGGCAGACGCGCTTGATGCCGCACTGGAGCTGGTTGAGCCGGGTGTGACGCTCGGCGAGATCGGCGCCGCCATCCAGGACGCTATCGAGTCACGCGGGTTCACCCCGGTCCGCAACCTCAGCGGCCACGGCCTCGACCGGTACACGCAGCACACCGGGAAGACCGTCCCGAACATCGACACCGGGTCGGACGAGGAGCTCGAGGCCGGTGAGGCGGTCGCCATCGAACCGTTCGCGACGGACGGGGCGGGCACGGTGAAGGACGGCCGCCCCGGCAACATCTATAAACTGGAGGACGGGAACGCCCGCGGCCGGACGGAGCGCAAGGTGCTGGGCGAGGTCAAGGACCGGTTCCGCACCCTTCCGTTCACCGACCGGTGGCTGGAGAGCGTGCCGCCGGCGCGCGTCACCGCCGCCATCCGCAACCTCGTCCGCTCAGGGAACCTCCACGCCTACGACGTGCTCACCGAGTCGGACGGCGGCATGGTGTCGCAGAAGGAGCACACCGTCATCGTCGCGGAGAATCCGGTCGTGACGACGCGTGAGAGTTAATCACTCCTACTGAGCAGCTGTCTTGTTCCGCGGCAGACCGCGCTGCCCCGCCAGACCGGCGTTCCACCGACGACAGGGACGACTCCGTTCCCGGATGCAAGGGCGGTATCAGGTGTGAACTCCGATGGCCGCCATGGTGCAGTCACCGGCACGGTCAGGTTCTCGACTGTCCGGACCCTCTCCCGCGTCACGTCGAACACCTGGACGGTCACCGTGTCGTGGGACGTGAGGACGGTGACGTTGCCGGTGTTCTGGTCGCAGTCGATGGATGCGGTCGCCGGGACGGGCGGGGTGAGTGGTCGCTCGACCGAGGTCGAGGCCGACCGCAGAACGGCGGTGATGCGCCGCCGCTCCCGGTACCTGTCCCCTGCGCTGGCGGAGAACCGGCCGATCATACTGTTCGGCCGGACGCAAGCCGTCAGGTTCACCGTGTCGTATCCGTCGAGGCCGCCGGCCGGCGTTATCTGGTCGGCGATGGCATCTGTCACGGGCTGTGCGGTCGCCCGGAACCGCTGGCAGTCGGCACCGGCGACCGTGGCGGTCCCGGCCGGCCGCCATTCCACAGCATCGGCAAGCTGGCCGGTGAAAAGCGGGGAGGGGCTCGGGGGAGGGAAGGGCTCGGCCACGACATCGCAGCTATCTGACGAGCAGGCAAGGTATCTCCCGTCGATGCTCGCGGGCCGATAGCGCACCAGTTCCTCCCCAGTTCCAGGACTGTCGGACACCGTACGGACCTGTCCGTCGGTGACGATGACCGACCGCGTATAGTTCTGCAGTCCCGTGATACTGATCGTGTATTCGGCCGCGAAGGTCGCCGAGCTGGCGCCGTCACCGACTTCTCCGTCCATCCCGGGATGCAGACAGCCGCTCAGCGCCATCAGGATTCCGAGAGCGAGGAGTGGAAGCGGCCGCATACCCGTGCCATCGTCGTGCCGGTAAAAAACGTTTGCCTCTTCCGCCGGACGAACTGGCTGTGGGAGCGACCCGCGGCGGGCGTCCTGGGGGGGAGGCTTATCTAAAAGCGCCGCAGCCCGGCTACACGGCGTTAGCCGAAGTAGTCGGCGGTCTCGGCGGCCTCGTCCTGCGCCTCCATCCGCTCGACCTTGTCCTCGAACTCCTCGATGTCGTCGTCGGTCGCGGTCGGCCGCATGTCATCGAGCGCGGCCTCGAAGTCGTCCATCGTGACTGTCTCGCTCTCGCCGTCGCGGATGGCGCTCATCCCGGCCTCGCGGCACACGTTCTCGATGTCCGCCCCGACCATGCCGTCGGTCCGATCAGCGAGCTCGTCCAGGTCCACGTCCTCCTCCAGAGGCATGTCACGGGTGTGGATGTCGAATATCTTCCGCCGCGCCGCCTCGTCGGGGTGCGGCACGTGCAGGTGCCGGTCCAGCCGGCCCGGCCGCAGGATGGCAGGGTCGAGGATGTCGGGCCGGTTCGTCGCCCCGATGACCACGACACCGCTCATGTCCTCCACGCCGTCGATCTCGGACAGCAGCTGGTTGAGGACGCGGTCGCCAACACCGGAGTCCCCGCGGCTGCCGCGGCGCTGCGCGATGGCATCGATTTCATCGATGAACACGACCGTGGGGGCGACCTGCCGCGCCTTGGAGAATATCTGTCGGACGGCCTTCTCGGACTCGCCGACCCACTTCGAGAACAGCTCGGGGCCCTTGATGCTGATGAAGTTCGCATCCGACTCGTTCGCGACCGCCTTCGCCATCAGCGTCTTCCCGGTGCCGGGGAGCCCGTACATCAGCAGACCGGTCGGCACGTCGATGCCCATGTCGTCGAACGCCTCGGGCCTGTCGAGCGGCCACTCGACCATCTCGCGGAGCTGCTCCTTCACCTCGTCCAGCCCGCCGACATCGTCCCACGTGACCTGCGGGACCTCGACCATGACCTCCCGCATCGCGGACGGTTCGACGAGCCGCATCGCGGTCGTGAAGTCCTCCTCCCCGACAACGAGCTTGTCGAGCACCTCCTCGTCCACCTGCGATTCTTCCAGGTCGACCTCCGGCAGGACCCGGCGCAGCGTCGCCATCGCGGCCTCCTTCGCGAGCGCCTCGATGTCCGCGCCCACGTAGCCGTGTGTGTTGTCGGCGAGCTCGTCCAGGTCCACGTCCTCCTCCAGCGGCATGTTCCGCGTGTGGATCTGCAGGATTTCCTTCCGCCCGTTCCGGTCCGGCACACCGATCTCGATCTCCCGGTCGAGCCGGCCCGGCCGCCGCAGCGCCTCGTCGATGTCCTCCGGCCGGTTGGTCGCCGCGATCACGATCACGTCCTCCCGCGCCTCCAGCCCGTCCATCAGCGACAGGAGCTGCGCGACCACGCGCTGCTCCACCTCCCCTCTCGCTTCGCCCCGCTTCGGGGCGATCGCGTCCAGCTCGTCGATGAAGATGATGCCGGGCGAGTTCTCCTGCGCCTCCTCGAAGATGTCGCGCAGCTGCTTCTCGGACTCGCCGTAGAACTTGGACATGACCTCCGGCCCGTTGATACTGGTGAACCACGCATCTGCCTCGTTCGCGACCGCCTTCGCGAGCAGCGTCTTCCCCGTCCCGGGCGGCCCCTGCAGCAGGACACCGCTCGGCGCCTCGATGCCGAGCTGCTGGAACACCTCCGGGTGCTTCAGCGGGAGCTCGATCATCTCCCGCACCTTCTGTATCTCGTCCTCCAGCCCGCCGATGTCCTCGTACGTGACCTCGGGGACGCGCGTCCCCATCTCCTCGGCGGCCTCGACGGCCTGCGGCTTGACCTCGATCTCGGTGTCCTCGGTGATGGTAACCGGGCCCTGCGGCTCTGTATCCACGACCATCAGCTTGGTCTCGCCGAAGGTGAAGTCGAAGAAGTCATCGATATCGAACACGTCCTCGAAGAAGCTCCTGCGGCGCTCCCGGCCGGAACTCGGGACGATGATGTCGCCGCCGGTGACGGCGCGGTCGACCAGCGTCCGCTTGAAGATGGACGGCGAGGAGACCTGGATGGTGACGC
>JAXINY010000061.1:0-4880 GCA_034190525.1 Asbonarchaeaceae archaeon (SeqCode)
CGATGACAGCGGTGTACGGCCTGGAGACCGCGCCATACCGCCGCCGCACCGTGTTCTCCGGGTCCAGTGCGACCGGGAACGTCACATCTTCCTGGTCGAGCACGTGTTCGATGTTGCCCGGATCGGCCTCGAAGGAGAACCGGGAGCTGTGGACCGTGACGACCTGCAGCTGGTCGTCGTACTGTTCCCACAGCTGCCGTATCTTTGCCAGCGACCGGCGGCTCTGCAGGTCGGCGTACCGCCAGATATGCAGCAGCACCGGCCGGTCCACGGCATCGAGCCGGACCGGTCCCCTGTTCAACCAGGTGTCCGCGTCGGAAAGCGGTGGTGCCTCGTCCATGCCTGTCGATTGGAGAGCTGGATTTATATTCCCCGCAGCCCTAGACAGGGGAAACCGTTTTTACAGGGGGGAATCGCACTATGCGGTATGCGTCCGTGGAAGAGTGTCGTCGCAGGTGCGATCCTCGGCGGCGCCGGGATCGCTATCCGCCGGATCGGCGACCTGATCGTGTCCGCCACCGGGGAGAGCACAGGCCCGTTCATCAACTACAGCGTACTGATGGATGTCGCCGGCACCGTGCTCGGCGGCGTTGCAGCACTTCTCATCCTGTACGGCGTCGTTACCGGTGTGTATGCCGCTGCCACGTCGGAGGGTGAGGAAGACGGTGCTAGGAACTCTCGGTCTCAAAGCGCTCCTTCCAGTCAGCGAGACCGCCCTCGTAATCGGCGACGTTCGTGAACCCCATCGACTCCAGCTTCTCGGCGGCCTTCGGCGACGCCTGGCACGACTCCGATGCGCAGTACACGACGATGTCCTCGTCGCGGTCGAACCGCTCCGGGAACTCCTGCTCCACCTGGTCCAGCGGGATGTTGATGGAGCCCGGGATGTGCTCCTCCTCGAACTGCTCCGGGGAAAGCACGTTTACTAGGACGAACTCGTCGCCGCCGTCCATCTTTTCCTTCAGTTCCGTACGCGAGATTGTGTCGACCATGGTAGGGGACGCGGGCCCGGCGGACTTAAAGGTATGGGAGGCCGCCGGTCTCCCGCACGTCCCAGGCGATGTCCACCAGGATGTGGACGGAGAGAGCGACAGCGACCGGTGTGGCGAGGGGGATGCGGCCGACCGCGAGGAGGGCCGCGCCGAGGACGGCGGCGTGCGAGAGGATGCGGGCGCCGCGCAGGTCCGCGGCCGGGTCGATATCCTCCAGGAAGGCCTCCGGGTCGAGGACCGCCGTCACGGGCTGGCGTATCCACGTGCGCGCCGCGTCCCACCGGCCGTGCAGCAGGACCGCGAGGACGACGTGGTCCACGTCCACGAGCACGCCCGCGGCGATGCCGGCGATGGCCCACACCGCCGCGGTGAGCGGGGAGAGCTGGAGGTACAGGGCGGCGAGGAGGGCGGCGGCGCCCGAGGTGGCGGCGTGCTGCGCCGGGTACATGCCGCCGGGATTGACGGCGGAGATTAAAGAACCTGTACCGCGCACACCGCGGCATGGAGCGCCGGCACACGGAGCGGTTCCTGGAGTTCCTCGTCATCGGCGTGGCGATGGGGGTCGTCGAGGATCTCATCGCGGTGAAGCTCGCGACCGGTGCGGCACTCGACTGGCGGGTGCTGTGGATCGTGGTCCTGGTCGCCATCCCGTTCGCCGCGGTATCGGAGCTGGTGGTGGACCGGGAGGAGATACGGCCGTTCCACGCGCTCTCGGAGAAGATCCACCACGTTCGCTAGCCGCGGCGGAACCCGAGGTAGAACCCTGCCGCGAACCCGCCGCCCAGTCCGAGGGTGGAGACGAGGGTGTCGAGCAGGGGTGGTGCAGCGTCCGCCGCGGTCGTCCCGACGTCGATGAACCCGCCGCCGACACCGGCCCAGTCGATCGACACTATCCCGCGGCTCTCCAGCCACTTCGCGACGATGATGGCGAGGCCGGCGATGACCGCGACCATCTTCGTCACCTTCTTCGCCGCGTATCCCGAGATGGCGCCGAGCACCGCACCGGTCCCGAGCTCGGCGGCCAGCCCCTCGACAGGTATCTCGACCATGCTCTACCGGCGTAGAGGGGCGGCCAGCTTTTAATGTCCCCGGCCGCGGAGGGCGGCGTAACCTGCAGCGGTCAGCATGATGACCGCGCCGGCGATGTACAGCGGCATCGCGGCGAAGAACAGGGCCGCCGACAGGCCGGAGAGGGCGGACGGGATGGCGGTGCCGAGCGCGCGGAGGCTCTGGTTGGTGCCGAGCGCGAGGCCCTGGTGCTCCTCGCCGGCGCGCTGGGACACCACGGTGTTAAGCGCGACCCGTGCCAGCCCGTTGCTGAAGCTGAACAGCGCCACAACAATAAGGAACGGGGTGAGCGCCGGCTGCAGCGGCTGGAGGAAGATGAACAGGCCGGTGAGGAACAGGAGGTGCGGGATGAACCGCTCCTCCTCCACCCGGCGGAACACGTACCGCACCAGGACGATCTGGCCGAATATGGCGAGGACGCCGATGTACAGGAAGAACGTCCCGGTCTGGAACTGGTCGAACCCGAACCGCTCCACGAGGAACACCGGGGCGAACGTGGTGAAGAACGCGAACCCCGAGAAGTAGAAGAAGTTGGCGCCGAACAGGGTGCGGAGACCGGGCAGCGCAAGTCCGCGGCGGAGCTGGCTGACCGGCTTGAACCAGTTGACACGGCGGTCCTCCATCGGGCTGGTCTCCTCCAGCCGCAGCAGGACGTAGGCGAGACTGGCGAGGGAGAGCGCGGCGGCGAACCAGAACGGGGTGGCGGGCGAGAAGAACGGTGAGATATCCGAAGAGAGGACGCCGCCGATGAACGGGCCGATGATGAACCCGATGCCGAACGCCGCCCCGATGACCCCGAAGCTCTCCGACCGCGTCCCCGCGTCGGTCACGTCCGCGACCGTTGCCTGCGCCACGGAGATGAGACCGCCGGTCAGGCCGTTGACCGCGCGGGAGGCGAACAGCAGCCACAGGTCCTTCACCAGGATGCCGTAGCCGAAGATGAGGCTGGCGATGACGGTCCCGAGGATGGAGACGCTGATGACGGTGCGGCGGCCGTGGATGTCGCTGATCTCTCCCAGGATCGGCGTGGAGAAGAACTGCGCCACCGGGTAGGCGCCGATGAGCAGGCCGACGAGGATGAATCCCTGGTCGACCGTGAACCCTGCAGGGAGGAGGAAATATGGGGAGGACGGCTCGGTGAGGATGACCGGGATGATGGGGAGGACGATACCAAACCCGATGACCTCCGCAACGATGGCGAGGAACAGCGTGCGCACCACGGAGCTGTCCGACATGCGCCGCGGATGGGGCAAGGGGTATTAAAAATCGTGGTGTCGGACGGTGTCAGCCGAGCAGCGACGCTATCGTTCCGACGATACCGTTCCCGCCGGCGTCCTGCCCGGCCGATTCATCATCCGCACCGGATTCCTCCTCTCCCGGCGACGTGCCGGGCTCGCCGGACCCGGACGAGGTTCCGGCGTCCGCTGACCCGTCGTCCCCGGACTCCGGCGCGGCATCCTCGCCCTGCCGCTCGTCCCGGGACGGCGCTGGCTCGCCGGCGTCATCAGGCTGCGGTGCGGAACCATCGGACCCGCCCTCCTGCGCGGCCGCGTCCTCGCCCCCCGATTCGCGGGCAGGCTCCGCATCGTCCCCGCCGGTGTCGCCATCCGCTGGCTCCCCTCCTGTCGCGTCCGCGAGCCGCTGCTCCAGCTCGTCGATGCGGTCCCGGAGCCGCTCGATGGTCTGCTCTTTCTCGGCCAGCTCCTGCTGCAGGGACGTGTCGGCGTCGGGACCGCCATTCTGACCGATGATACCGCCGGCCGCCTCCCCGATCCTGTCGGCGATACCCTCCTTCACCCTCTCGGCGACCGCGCCCTGCATGCACTCCTTGATCTGCTGCTTGTACCTGTCGAGATACTGCTCGGGAACCCTGTCACCGACCTGTGCATCCGTATTAGCCGTGATCTCGCGGTTCAGTTCGCGCATCTGCTCCGTGCAGGACGCTGACATCATTTCGGGGGCCTCGGACACGTTCACCAGTCGTGGCCTCCCTCTACAGCTCTCCAGCCGCTTCTCGACGGTGGTATAGAACTCCTGGCGGAGCTGCTTGCTGCGATCCGGGTTCTCGGCTATCTTCGTCTCGTATTCCTTCCTGAGCTCACCGATTTTCGCTCGGCACCGTTCCGGCGTCCGCTCCGGCAGCTCATAGGAGAGCTCGATGTCCTCCGGCTGCCCTCTTTCGTCTGTCTCATTCCGTTCCCCGCGGTCCATCGGTGGCCGTTCCGGTGGAACATCAGCTGGCGGCCCGCGTCCGTCGACTTCCGGCCTAGCAAATATACTGCACTGCGCCGCCAGGCGGCCGCGCTGGCGCATGAACCGTTCGATCGGCCCCTGCATCTCCATGATGCCCGTGTCGGCGACCGCGTTCGCGAACTCCTGCTTGATACGGGATGCTTCCTCCCGGCACTTTTCTGCCGGCATCGTGGCGGCCTGCCGCGGCTCGATGCGGTCGCCCTCATCTGCCGGTCGCGTAGCTGTATCCGGCCGCTCCGCGGTGCGGTTCTGCGGCGCGCACCGCTCCTCCAGCTCCGCGAACTTCTCGCTGTACCGCTCCCGGATCTGCTGCCGCTCCTCGGTCGAGTTGGCCTGCTCCATCGCGGCCTCCGCCTCCTGCTCCAGTTCCTCGAACGCCGCCTCGCAGGACTGGTCCTGCGCGAGCGCCGGCGCGCCGAGGATGAGCACGACCAGAGTCACCGCCGCGAGACGTGGGGAGCGCATACGCCACTACCCTCGCCCCGGGCATAAAAAATCATCGGCCGGCCGTGAGCGTCGGGGGCGGGCTAGATATTTACCGTCGACAGCACCAAAGTGTCGTGTTTT
>JAXINY010000056.1:0-4868 GCA_034190525.1 Asbonarchaeaceae archaeon (SeqCode)
ACGGGGAGAACGGCGGCGCGTTCTCGTTCATCGAGCACGCCGCGGACAACGTCCACATCGCCGGGTTCTTCGGCTGGGTGCTGGTCACCGGGTACGTCGGGGTGATGGCGATGTACGCCTACGCGTTCGGCGCCTTCACGCTCACCGGGTTGCGGTCAACGGTCGGCATCACCCTGCCGCAGGTGTTGCGCCCCGTCCTGTCCGTCGGCATCGTCGCCCTCCTCGTCGGGGTGAACGTCGCCGGCGTGAAGCTTTCGGGCCTGTACGAGGACGTCATGGTGTACATCAAAATCGTCCTCCTGCTGTCGTTCGCCGCGCTCGGCATCGTGTTCTACGAGGGCAGCATCACCGGGTTCACCCTGTTCGACAAGCACCCGCTCACCGCCGTCACCGGGTTCGCCATCATCTTCGTGTCGTACGAGGGGTTCCAGCTGCTGACGTACGACTACAACGACATCGCGGACGTGGAGGTAAACCTGGAACGGGGCATGTTCATCGCCATCCTCATCGCGATGCTCATCTACGTCTCGGTCTCGTTCATGGCCACGCTCCAGCTCACCGCGGCCCAGCTCCAGCACCACGGCGAGGTGGCGCTGGCCGCCGCGGTGTCGAACATCCCGCTCCTCGGGCGCATCGGGTTCGCGCTCGTCATCCTCTCCGCCATCAAGTCAACCAGCTCCGGCATCAACGCCACATTGTTCGGGGCGTCACGGCTCGCGCACCGCATCGCCACGGAGAAGGAGATGCCGCGGGTGTTCTCCTTCCGGAACAGGGAGGGCATCCCTGTCTACGCGTTGCTCATCATGGGCGCGGCGACCGCCGTGTTCGCCGCTGTCGGCTCCCTGAAGCAGATAACGGAGTTCGGCTCCGTCGCCTTCCTCCTCGCAGACTCCGCGGCCAACTATGCCAACCTGCGCCTGTACGACGAGACAGGGTCGCACCCCGTCGTGCCCGCGCTCGGCCTCCTCGGCACCGTGGTCGCGCTCCCGCTGGTGCTCCACCATCTCCTCGTGGAGGAGCCACACATCCTCCTGTCCATCGCGGCCATCTTCGCCGCCCTCCTCATCATCGAGTTCCTGCACATCGAGCGAGAGGAGCTGGAGGCGGTCGCTGCCGAGGTCGAAGACGAGATAGAGGATGTCGAGGACGAGGTAGCTGGCGATATTTAAGCGACGGGCGCCCGTTACCATAGTATGACGGCGATCGCGTGGCTGTACGCCACCGGCCTGGCCGCGACCCATATCATCGGCACCCGGCTGGGCGACGGTTTCCGGCGGCGTGAACCGCTCACGTCGTTCTCCGCCGGCGTCACCGTCACGTACGTGTTCCTCCAGCTGCTCCCGGAGCACCAGCGCGCCCTCACCTATCTCGGCGACTTCGCCTCGCTGTCCGTGCTCGCCGGGTTCGCAGGCATCCACCTGGCGGAGAAATACGCCTACCAGCACGACAAGAGCATCGCGGAGCTGCGGCAGGACCTGAAGGAAATCCACGCCGCGTTCCTGTTCATCTACTATCTCATCATCGGCATCGTGCTCCACGAACTGCTGCGGGGCAGCCTGCTGGAGGGGACGCTGTTCTTCATCCCCGTCCTCCTCCACACCGCTGTCAGCAGCATCTCGCTCGTGGAGCTGCACGAGACGGCGCTCACCTCCCCGCTCATCCGCGCCGCCATCACCGTGGCCGCCGTCC
This sequence comes from Asbonarchaeaceae archaeon (SeqCode), assembly GCA_034190525.1. Taxonomy (GTDB): domain Archaea; phylum Nanohalarchaeota; class Nanosalinia; order Nanosalinales; family Nanohalalkaliarchaeaceae; genus JALIDP01. Next base: position 1,690 of record JAXINY010000056.1, read on the forward strand.
TCGGGGTCGCGGTCGCCGCCCTCACCCCGCTCATCTCGACAGCGGTGTTCCACGTCCTCCTGGGACTTGTCACCGGCCTGTTCCTCTACGTCGTCATCCGCGACTCCCTTCCAGCCGAGGAGTCCGGCGCCCCGGCCTACTTCCTCGCCGGTATGCTCATCTACACCGCCATCGTCGTCCGCATCTGGCTGCTGGGCTGAGCCACAACGCTCTTAATACCTCCCGCCGAACTCCTCGCCATGCCAGACCGTGAACTGGTCATCGTCGGCGGCGGCCCTGGCGGCTGCAGCGCGGCGGTGTACGCGGCGCGGAGCCGCATCGACACGCTGCTCGTGACCGAGGACTTCGGCGGCCAGCTGCTGCTGACGGACAAGGTGGAGAACTACCTCGGGTTCCCGCACGAGTCCGGCCAGGGCCTGTCGGAGCGGTACGAGGAGCACGTGAAGGACTACGCGGAGTACGTCGATATCGAGCGCGCGAGCGTCGACCGCGTGGCGAAGGAGGACGGCCGGTTCGTGGTCGAGACAGGAGACGGGACCATCACCGCGGAGGCGGTCATCGTCGCCACCGGGACGTACGCCCGGCGGCTGGACGTTCCGGGCGAGGAGGAGTTCCGGAACCGCGGCATCTCATACTGCTCGGTGTGCGACGGGCCGCTGTACGCGGACGAGGAGGTCGCGGTCATCGGCGGCGGGTACTCCGGGACGGAAGGTGCGCTGTTCCTGTCCGACGTCGCGGACACGGTGTACCTCATCAACTACGGCGAGGAGCTGTCCGGCGAGCCCATCACCCTCGAGGAGATCCCGGAGCAGGACAACATCGAGGTCATCCACAGCGCGGACACGCAGGAGTTCTACGGCGACAGCGCGCTCGAGGGGCTGCGGTACGAGGACAGGGAGACCGGGGAGGAGCACGAGCTGGAGGTGGCGGGCGCGTTCATCGAGATCGGCCGCATCCCGAACAGCGACTTCGTCGAGGACGTGGAGACCGACGAGGAGGGCCACATCGTCACCGACGAGCACCAGCGCACCTCCATCGACGGCCTGTTCGCGGCCGGGGACGTGTCAGACATCGCCGAGGAGCAGGCCATCCTTGCAGCCGGCGAGGGCTGCGCGGCGGCGCTGCAGGCCGGCCGGTACCTGAAGGGGCAGGACATCGAGGTCTAGCCGGGCCTGTCCGGGGGACGCAGCGCCGCCGGACAGGCGGACACTGCTACTTGTGCTCCATGCCGCTGTGGATCTTGAGACCGCGCTCGGTGTCGAACGACTTCCCGCACGTGGGGCACTCGTGGCCGCCAGCCTCCGCGGCCTCGGGCTCCTCGATGTCGACGTCGACCGACACCGCGGGGAACACCCTGGACAGGTGCTTCTGGAACGAGCCCGTTACCGCGTCCACGAACTCGCGGGTCTCGCTCATGACCTCGCCGACCAGCTCCGGGAGCTCCCGGCGGCCGCGCTCGGTGATGGCGAGCACCTGGTCGCCGCCCTCCTGCACCTGCTCGACGTACTCGTGGTCCATCAGGTCGTCGACCGTTTGCTCGACCCGGTCGCGGCTCCACTCCAGGCTGTCCTGGAGCTCGCGGACCTGGGTCTTGCCCTCCGCGATGAGCCGCATCACGACGAGCTCGTCCTTCTTGGATTCGTTGTCTGCCATGGTGTATCACACCCGGAGCTACGGGCTCCTCGTTTATATGGACTGCGGCCCGCCACGGAAACATTTTAAAGTGTAGTCGGCCGCGGTTACGAGTGATGGACGAAGACACGCTCGAGAAGGTGAAAACCGCAGAGAAGGAGGCCGAACTGGAAGTGAAGGAGGCCGAGGAGGACGCCGAGGAGATACTTGCCGACGCGCGGGAGGAGGCCGACGATATCATCGCCGAGGCCGACGCCGAAGCGGAGGACATCCGGGAGGAGATCCTGGAGGAGGCGCGCGAGGACATCGAGGACGAGGCGGAGCGCATCCGCCAGGAGGGTGCGGAGGACGCCGAAGCGATACGCGAAACCGGCGGCCGGGACGAGGCCGTTGACCTGCTCGAGGAGCGGTTCCGGGAGCGGTTCGAGGGGTGAACGCCGGTGATCCACCCGACCGAGATGGCGCGGGTATCTATCCTCGGCCCGAAATCAGCGATGGACGAGGTCGTGGAGCAGCTGCACGACCTCCAGGTCCTGCACATCGACGACTACGACGGACGGTTCGACCAGGCCGACATCGGCGACCCCGCCGAGGGGGCGGAGGAGCTGTCGGACCGGCTGGTGAAGATCCGCTCCGTCAAGTCGCGGCTCCCCGACGCCGACACCGGGAGCGCGGACGCCGCGGCGGACACCATCGATGAGCTGGGTGAGCGCGTCGACGCCATCGAGGAGGAGCTCGACCGCATCGCCGCGGAGAAGGCGGAGAAGGAGGACCTGCTCGAGAAGCTGGAGTACCTCGCCGCCGTCGGCCTCGACCCGGATGACATCCAGGACTACCGGGCGGTCGACATCCACCTCGGCACGGTGGACAGCACCGCGTTCACCGACGAGCTCGAGGACGGGCGGTACGAGCTGTACCGGGACGGGGACCGCATCGCGCTGTTCGTGGACGCGGACCTGGACGTGGCGGACCTGCTGCGGGACGCCGGGTTCGACCGCATCGACCACGGACCACTCCGCGAGCTGGACGGTCCTGTCGACCAGCATCTGGACCGGGTCCGCAGCGATATCCGCGGGCTGGAGGAGGACGAGGCAGCGCTCCGCGAGGAGCTGGCCGGTATCGGCGCCGCGTGGCGCGACGAGCTGGAGCAGGAGGAGGCCGAGCTGGCGGAGGAGCTGGAGAAGGCGGAGGCACCGCTCAGCTTCGCCACCACCGACCACGCGTTCATCGCCGAGGGCTGGATCCCGGCGGAGCGGTACGACGAGGTCGAGGCGGCGCTGGAGGACGCGGCCGGCGGGAGCATCCATATCGAGAAGCTGGAGGAGACCGGGGCGGCGCCGGTGGAGCACGACAACCCTGGCCCGGTGAAACCGATGGAGTCGCTGCTCGGGCTGTACGGCACCCCGTCGTACGGCGAGATCGACCCGTCGTTCCTGCTGCTCACGTTCCCCATCCTGTTCGGGTTCATGCTCGGCGACGTGGGCTACGGCCTGACGACGTTCGCCGTGTTCTACGGACTGTACCGGAAGTTCCCGGAGGCGAAGGGG
>JAXINY010000003.1:0-4774 GCA_034190525.1 Asbonarchaeaceae archaeon (SeqCode)
GGTTCGCGCTCACCGCGCTGTGCCCGCCGAACGTCTTCCCGATGAGGAACGACGGCACGAGCAGGATGACGCCGAAGACGAGGCCGAACAGCCCGATGAACGCGTGCTTCATGGTCACACCTCCGGCGGCTCCGATTTAAACCTTGCCGTCCCATACCCCGGGTATGGCGCTCGCGCAGGCGCTGTCCGGCACCGCCTACAGCGTGGACCGCCGCCCCGCCGACCGGCACAGCCGGTACCGGTTCGCCCTGCTGCGGGACGGGGACACCGTCGCCACAGGAACACATTTCACCGGCACCGGTACCATCCCGCCGTGGCTCGAGCTCCACCTCGACACCGCGGTCACCCCGGAGCGGGAGGAGGACCGCGACCTGTTCACCGCGCTCACAGACGCGCTCGCCCCCGGCGGCCACGTCATGGTGCACTACCTCGGCACCGATACGGCCGACGCGCTCACCGCCGACGTGCCACCGCCGGCGACCCCGCTCGGCTTCCTGCTGTGGCACGCCGGCTGCCGCTGGTTCAAGGACTGGTACTTCACCGAGGGCTGGATGGAGGGCAGCCAGAAGCTGCAGGGCAACCTGCCTGTGGACGACGCGACGCGGCGTGAGCGGGAGGCGGAGATGCGGGAGGAGCTGGCGGCGTTCCTCGACAGCGATACCGGTTTCGAACGGTGTAAAAAGCTGGCGCGGCAGGTAATCGACACGCTATGACCGACGACCAGGAGCAGGCCGCGGCGTTCATCGACGAGCACGGTCTCGGCGGCGACGCGTCCGTCTGGGTCCACGACCTGCAGAGCGAGCTGGGCGAGGTCGCGAAGGAGGTGCTGGAGGCGTCCAGCTACGGCGATGAGGAGCCCGGGTTCGACGATGAGATGGCGGCCGAGGTCGGCGACCTGTACTTCTCCCTGCTCGCGCTCGCCGACGAGCTCGGCATCGACCTGTCCGCCGCCCTCGACGACGCGCTGGACAAGTACCGGGAGCGCCTGGAGGAGACCGGTGGGCCGGGAAGCGGCTAGCCCACCTGGCAGGTCATGATCTGGTACGAGAGGATGCCGTCGTTCACGAGCTGGTACTGGTAGTATCCCGAGGCAGGGATGTCCTTGATCGTATCAGGAAGGGGAAGGAGGGATGCGACCACGCCGAGCGGCCGGGCCAGTTTGGCCCGCCGGTAGACCCGTTCGAGTGACGGTTTTGCTTCCGCAGTGATGTCTCTGAACGTGATCTCGCCGAACCCCGCGTCGTCCGCATACTGCCGGTAATCGGCCTTCATCTCCCACGGCTGGACCCCGAGGCCGGACTCGACCGCCCGCAGCTTTCGCCGCGTCTCCTGATCGAGGTCGTCCGTCTCCCGGAACGCGTCCGTGAGGACCAGGACCCCGCTCTCGTCCAGAAGGCGGTACGCCTCCTGGAAGAATTTTCGTCGTTCATCCGTATGACTCACCGTATCGACAGCCCATACGATGTCGAACGAGGATGAGTCAAGGCCGGTATCGGTGAAATCGGCCAGCCGGAACGAGACGAGGTCCTCAACTCCTTCCCGGTCTGCGTAGCTCCGTGCCTGCTCCAGTTGCTGCCCGTTGATATTGATACCGAGGACCGACGCGCCCCGCCGCGTTGCCAGCCATACGCTCCCGCCGCCCACGCCGCATCCGGCATCCAGCACGCGGTCTCCCTCATCGATCCCGGCCTCGTCCGCCAGCACCGCATTGAGATTTTCTACCGACGCTTCGAGGGAGTCCTCCCCCGATTCCGAGTACCCGACGTGCATGCAGTGGTGGGATGAAGCTCCCCAGAAAAGGTTGTACAGCGGTTGGCTCCAGTTGTAGTACGTGTTCACCGATGCCCGAACCGTCTCCGATGTCATGTCACTCACCGAACAGCGCGTCGTAGTCCATCCAGTTCACCTGCGCCTCCGCCGCCACGCTCCAGGCGACGCCTATTGCCTCCGCGACCGCCTGCTTCGACGCACCGGCGTCCATCGCCTGTTCTGCGTGGGACTCGGTGCAGTGCGGGCACCGCGAGACGACCGAGACCGCGGCACCGGCCAGCTCGGCTGTGGTCTCGTCGAGCACCGAGTTGTCGTATATCTCCTCGTGGAAGTCGCCGAACGCCTTCGACGCCTCACCGAGGTGGCGCTTGTACCACGCCTCGTCCAGCAGCTCCTCGTACCGGTCCTGCATCCAGTAGATCTGCGTGGAGCCGGTGGTCAGCCAGGCGATGCCGAGCGATGCGGCGACCTCCTCGTCCGACGCGCCGTGCTCCCGCGCCGCGTCGATATGCTCGGCGACCGCGTCCTCGGACCGCATCACCGTCGCCGTCGCGACCGCGATGAGCTCCTTCTCGACCCGCGCCAGATCGCCCTCCTCGTACACCTGCTTCCGGAAGATGTCGAACGAGTCCCGCGCCTTCGGCATGTAGTCATCGAGCCAGTCCATCGTCATCACCATTCATACGTGCTGCTCCATCCAGTCCGCCACCGCCGCCACCATCGCGTCCTCGTGCTCGTCGCGGCGGAACAGGTGGTCCGCGCCCTCCACCACGTGCAGGTCCTTCGGCTCCGACGCGGCCTCGTACAGCATCTCGGAGTTCGCCAGCGGCACGATGTCGTCCGCGTCCCCGTGCACGAACCGGAGGGGCGCGTCGATATCCCCGACCACGTCCACGGCGTCGTACTGCTGCAGGTCCTCGTAGAATGCCCAGCCGATCTTCACCTCGCCGCGTTTCACCGTCGGGAAGTGGGTGTGGCCCATCTCCTTCCACCGGTCCAGCTCCTTCCCCTCGAACAGCTTCTCGCCCTCGTGGTTCGCCGGCGCCGCCACCGGTACCACCGCGTCCGGCCGCCCGTCCCGCGCCGCGACGAGGATGGCGGTCATCCCGCCGAGCGAGTGCCCCGCCACACCGAGACGGTCCTCGTCCACCTCCCCCATCGCCTCCAGGAACGACAGGGCGTTCTCCAGGTCGTCCAGCTGGTTCGTGAGCTTCATGTCCTCGCACGACCCGTCCGACTCACCCACGCAGTCCGAGAAGTCGAACCGCAGCGCCACCATCCCGCGGTCCGTCAGCTCCTCTGCAAGCGCCTCCAGGTGCGGGATCTCCTTGAACCCGGTGAACGAGTGGCACAGCACCGCCGCCGGGAGATCATGGGAGGGGTCGTCGTGGTCTGCGCCATCTGGGTGGTCGATGATACCCTTCAGCGTCATCTCCCGCGAGTTCTCGAACTGGACATTGGTTGATTCCATCACGCGTCGTCCTCCTGGTGCTTCGGGTTGTACTTGTGGACGGCCTCCCCGACCACGTCCTCGCACGCCTCCTTGAACGCCTCGGACAGCGTCGGGTGGGGGTGGACGGTCATCGCAATATCCGATACGAGCGCACCCATCTCGAGGGCGAGCGTCGCCTCCGGGATCATCTCGGACGCGTGCGGCCCGACGATGTGCACGCCGAGCAGCGCCCCGGACCCCGCCTCCGCGACGACCTTGACGAACCCGTCGTCCTCGTCCAGCGTCGCCGCGCGTCCTGACGCGCCGAACGAGAACCGGCCGGTCGCCACATCGTGTCCCTGCTCCTCCGCGTCCGCCTCGGTCATCCCGACGGTCGCGATCTCCGGGTCGGTGTACACGACCGCCGGCACCGTGAAGTCCGCGGCGGCTGCCTCGCCGGCGATGACCTCCGCCGCGACCTTGCCCTCCTGGTAGCCCTTGTGCGCCAGCATCGGCTCGCCGGCAGCGTCCCCGATGGCGTAGATGTGCTCCTCCCCGGTCTGCAGCCGGTCGTCGACCTCAATGAATCCGCGGTCGTCCGTCTCCACGGCCGTGTTCTCCAGTCCGATGTCGGCCGTGTTCGGCTGCCGTCCGACCGCGACCAGTACCTTGTCCGCCTCCACCGTCCCGTCCCCGGTGTCGATGGTCGCGGCCCCGTCCTCCACGGCGATGCTGTCCGCGGCCGTGTCGGTCATGATATCGATACCGAGCTCCTCGCACCGGTCCTCCACCGGCCCGGTCAGCTCCGGCGGGAACCCCTGCAGGATGCGGTCGCCTGCCTCGACTACCGTCACGTCCGCCCCGAGCTTGGCGTACACCATGCCGAGCTCCATCCCGATGTATCCGCCGCCGATGACCGCGAACCGATCCGGCACCGCGTCCAGCTCCAGCGCCTCCTTCGACGTGATGACCGTGTCGCCGTCGATGTCGATGCCCGGGAGGTCGGTGACGGTGGAGCCGGGGGCGAGGATGCAGTGCTCGAACTCCACCCCCTCCGTGTCCGCGTCCGAGATGTGGGCGGTGGCCGGGGACCGCAGCACCGCCTCGCCGTGCACCACGTCCACGCCGAACCGCTCCTCCAGCTGCTCCACACCGCCGGTCAGCTGCTCGACGATGCCGGCGCGCCACTCCTGCAGCGCGTCCATGTCCACCGATGGGTCCGCCTCGATCCCCATCGTCCCCGCGTTCCCGGCGTCGTGGAACAGCTTTGACGCGTGGATGACCGCCTTCGACGGGATGCAGCCCTCGTTCAGGCACACGCCGCCCAGCCGCTCCCGCTCGTCCACCAGCATCACGTCCTTCCCGAGCTGGGACGCGCGGATGGCGGCCAGATACCCGGCCGGCCCGCCACCGATGACCAGTACCTCGGTCCCTGTGGATATCTCTCCGACAACCATTATGCATACCTCGCCGGTCAGTCCATCATCAGCAGGTCCGGGTCCTCCAGATGGGTGACAAGCTCGTTCATGAACTGGGCCGCGTACGCGCCGTCCACCACGCGGTGGTCGAACG
>JAXINY010000106.1:0-4705 GCA_034190525.1 Asbonarchaeaceae archaeon (SeqCode)
TCGTCGTCGAACCCGCACAGGTCGACCGCCCGCGCCGTGTCACCGCCGCCGACGACCGAGAACTCCGCTGTTTCCCGGATCGTGTCCAGCAATCGCTTCGTCCCGTACCGGAACCGGTCGTCCTCGAACACGCCGGGCGCGCCCTTGACGAACACCGCGTCCGCGTCCGCGATGACCGGGGCGAACTCCTCCACCGTCCGCTTCCCGACGTCCCAGTACGGCTTCTCCTTCGCCGCCTCCGTCACGGGCACCTCCTCGCGCACCTCGCTGCCGTTGAAGAATGCGAGGTCCTGCGGGAGGTGGAGCTTCTCGCGGTGCTCGTCGAGCAGGTGGGTGATGCGGTCCCGGTTCTCCAGCCACTGCTCGTGCATGAACGTATCCTCCGCCCGGACATCGTACCCGACGTCATGGCCCTCCGCACGGAGGAACAGCTCCCCGATGAGCCCGCCGATGAGGAAGTCGTCCACCTCGTCCACCAGCTCCTCCATCACCTGGATGACGTCGCCTGCCTTCTTCCCGCCGACCAGCATCGCCGTCCGGCCGTCCAGGCCGTCGCGGAGGCGGGAGGTGTGCTCCCACTCCTCCGCCATCACCGTGCCCGCGTACGCGTCGAGCTCCGGCGGGAACCCGACGAGCGATGCGTGCGGCCGGTGTGCCGCGGAGAACGCGTCGTTCACGTACGCGTCGAAGTGCTCCGACAGCGTCTGCACCAGGTCCGCGTCCGCGTGCTCCTCCGGGCTGCGGCACTCCAGCTCCTCCTCCAGGAACCGGACGTTCTCCAGCAGCAGCACCTCGTCGCCGTCGCTCTCCTGTATCGCGGTGACCGCCTCCTCCCCGGCCTGGTCGCCGACATGCCGCACCGGCACCCCGGCGTGCTCCTCCAGGATGTCGGCGTGCTGCTCCAGGGAGACGTGCGTGTCCCGGCCGGGCCGGCCCTGGTGCGCCATCGCCGCGACCAGCTCGTTCTCCGCTGCGAGCTCCGCCAGCGTCTCCGCGTGCCGCTCGAACCGCTTGTTATCCTTTACGTCGCCGTCCTCGACCGGGGAGTTGATGTCGATGCGGGCCAGCACCCGCTCCCCGCTCAGGTCGTCCATCGTCTTCATCCAACAACCCACCAATCGTAATACCTCGTAATACACGAGGCTATAAAAACCTTATTATGCCGCCGCACCACAGTACAGTGCATGCCCGGAACCGCCGGTACGCTGCCGGAGCGGGACGGTAACGCGGTGAAAGGCGACCACGGCCACGTGCTCGTCGTCGGTGGCTCCGACCGGTACACAAACACGCCGGGTATCGTGGCGCTGGGGGCTCTCCGTGTCGGGACAGACCTGGTCACGGCTGCCGCACCGGGGCGCAGCGCCGACGCGACCGCCACCGCCGCGCTCAACATCACCAGCGAACCGCTCGACGGCCCGCGGCTGGCGGCGGAGCACGTCGACACCGTGGTGGAACTGGCGGGGGAGCGGGACTGCCTCGCCATCGGCCCCGGCCTCGGCCGCGCGGACGCCACGCAGGCCGCTGTTATCGATGTCCTCGACAGGTACGACGGGCCTGCAGTGGTGGACGCGGACGCCATCCATGCCGCTGCCGGCGCACCCGACGTGCTCGAGGGCTGCATCGTCACCCCGCACGCCGGCGAGTTCGCCGCGCTGACCGGTGAGGAGCCGGGCGACGCGGTTGACGACCGGGCCGACGCCGCGGCGCGGGCGGCCGACGACCTTGACTGCACGGTCCTCCTCAAGGGGCCGGTCGACATCGTCGCCGACGGCGACCGGACGGAGCGCGTCGACGCCGGTAACCCGCACATGGCCCGCGGCGGCACCGGCGACGTGCTCACCGGCATAGCCGCCGGGCTCGTCGCGCAGGGCCGCGACCCGTTCCCCGCCGCTGTCACGGCGGCGGGGCTGAACGGGGCGGCGGGCGACCGCGCCCTCGCGGCGCACGGCCCCGGGTTCCTGCTGGAGGAGATGCTCGATGCGGTGGCGGCCGCGCTGTCGGACGGTGAACCCGAGTGAGAGCGTTCATCACCGGCGCCGGCGGCGGCATCGGCCGCGCCACCGAGGAACGGCTGCTCGCCGACGGCCAAGATGTCATCGCGTACGACACGGACGACGACGGGCTGGCGGAGCTGCCGGACGAGGTGGCGACGTACCGCGGCGATGTCGCGGACAGGGACCGGGTCGACGCCGTCATCGATCAGGAGGAGTTCGATGTCCTCGTCAACAACGCCGGGTACCAGGCGCTGGGCGCGGTCGAGGACATGGGTCGCGATGAGCTGCAGCAGCACCTCGAGACGAACCTCGTCGGGATGTGGACCGTGACGAGAGCAGCGCTGCCGATGCTCCGCGTGCGGGACGGCCGCATCGTCAACATCTCCTCGCTCGCCGGCCGGATCGCCGCCCCGTTCTGGGCCGCCTACGCCGCCAGCAAGCACGCGGTCGAGGGGTTCAGCGATGCGCTCCGCATGGAGGTGGCGGACCACGGTGTCGATGTCGTCATCGTGGAGCCGGGCCCGGTCAGGACCGGGTTCAACGAGGCCGGCCGTGACACCCTCCGCGCCTACCTTCCGGACTCCCTCTACAGCGACCGGTACCGCGCCGTCCTCGACCGCCGTCTCGGCGGGGCCAGTCCCGAAACGGCAGGGAAGACGGTGGCGCGGGCCGCTACCGCCAGCCGTCCGTCGGCGCGGTACACCGTCACCTGGCAGGCATGGCTCGCCCCGAAGCTCGCCTGCCTCCTCCCTGCCCGGGTGATGGACCGTCTCGTCCGCCGCAGCCGGTGAATCCAGCGGCGGGAAACGTTCATAATGCTTGCCCGCCCCGTCCACCGCATGACAGAGCTCCGGTACCTGCCGGACGGGGACGACGTCCTCGAGTTCGACGCGACCGTTGCATCCGCCGACCAGGACAGCATCGTGCTCGACGGCACCTACTTCTACCCGGAGGGCGGCGGCCAGCCCGCTGACCGCGGAACGCTGGAGTGGGACGGCGGCGACGTGACGCACCGTCTGGACAGCGTCGACGGCGACCTCCCCGATGCGGGCGACACGGTCCACGGCAGCATCGACGCCGACCGCCGCCAGAAACACCGTCGGATGCACACCGCCCAGCACGTCCTGTCCCGCGTCGTGTTCGACGAGTACGGGGCGGAGACGGCCGGGAACCAGATCCACGCCGACCGCTCCCGCATCGACTTCGAACCCGCGGACTTCTCCGACGACGACCTGGAGCGCATCGAGCGCGCGGCGAACGAGGTGATACAGCGGGACATGCCGGTGGAGAAGCAGGAGCTGCCGCGGGACGAGGCCGAGGAGCGGACACCGGACGGCCGCGGCCTCATCGACCTCATCCCGGATCACGTGGACCCGCTCCGCGTCGTCATCATTGGGGACTACGATATCTGCCCGTGCGGCGGCACCCACGTCGACCGGCTCGGCGACATCGGGGAGATCCGCATCACGGACCGCACATCCAAGGGCGCGGATGTCGAGCGCATCGAGTTCGAGCTACACCGATGACGGCGGTGCTGGCTTCTTCCGGCGATTGGACGCCGACCGAATACCTCTTATACGTGGACGGTTGGTAACTCAGTATGGGGAGACTGGACGAACTGGCCGCGGACATCCTCGACATCTACGCTCGAGAGCTGGATGAGGACGGCCAATTCCACCATGCGCTGGAGGAACTAGCGAAGCATCCGCCCAAGGTATCGAGGCTCTACGAACAGGATGAGACAGATCATCTCCGGGAGGAGATCGTGGATGTGCTGCTCCTCGCGCATATCCTCAGGATACGTGCCGATGTCGATGCGGAAGATATTGAGGCGTCGGCAGAGCGGTTCATCGACAAGGTTGACGAAATCTACGGAGAGTAAATAAGGAATCGCCTCCCGCTAAAGCTAGAACCCTGATACGAGGTCCCGCACCGCATCCTCCGGGTCGTCAGCCTTCACCACGCCGGACGCGACCAGCACCCCGCGCGTCCCCAGCTCCAGCGCCGCCGCCACATCGTCTGTTCCCTTCACGCCCGCCCCGGTCAGCACCGGTACGTCGCTCCGCTCCACGGCGTCCTCCACCAGGCCCGGCTGCGCGCTCGCGACCGACACGTCGCCGCCGATGAGCTCCGGCGGCTCGAACGCGACGTAGTCCGGACCCGCGGCGGACAGCTCCCCGGCGAGCTCCGGGGACTCCGCGCAGACCACCGTCTCCAGCCCCGCATCCTGCGCCCGCTCCACCGCCGCCGCAACGTCGTCGGCCGGGAGCTGCCGCTCGGAGTGGTTGATGAGCGTCCCGGCTGCGCCGTTGTACGCCGCCGTCTCCGCGAGGCACGCCCCGGTGTTGGAGCCGTACTCGACCGGGTCGACGTGCTGCGCGAGCACCGGGATGTCGACCGCGTCGCTGACACGGTCGATGTCCGCCGTCTGCGGCGCGACCGCGACCGCCGCCCCGGTCTCCCGGGCGACGCGGTCGCACGCCGCGGCGATGTCGAGCGCGGCCCGGCCGGAGCCGGAGCGGTACGTCTTCAGGTTGACGATGAGAACCGGCGTGTCCATGCTCCCCACCCCGCGAGGCTACACTTTTATAAGCCGGCCGTCCCTATACACGGGACAGGTCGATGGCAGCACAGGAGACGCTCGCGATCGTCGTCATCCTCGCCGCGCTGGCGTACATCCTCTACCGGTGGAACGCCCGCCGGAACCAGAT
>JAXINY010000089.1:0-4615 GCA_034190525.1 Asbonarchaeaceae archaeon (SeqCode)
ACGCGGCCGCCTTCGACGTTGATGTCCTTGCCGCTGGACATGTTCAGGTAGCCGTTCGGCACCTCCACGTTCTGGGAGCTGTCCAGCTGGATGGCGTCTGTCCCCCCGGACTGGATGTCGTTCGACCCCGGGAGGTTGAGGTCCGCGTTCCTGACCTCCACCGGCCCGCCGCGCTCCAGCCGGAGGTGCTCGGTGAACGACGGGGAGGAGTCGTCCCAGTACCCGAGCCGGAGGTCCGCGTTGTTCGCGCTTCCACCCGTCCGCACCTGGAACTGGTCGTTGGCGTCGAAGTCCGTGTCCCGGACGTTGAGCTGGAGTGCGCCCGACGACGAGATGTTCACCATGCTCGATGCGAGGAGGGTCGTGGCCGGCACTTCCACCGGGCCGCCCTCCGCCGCGGTCAGCAGGTCCTGGCTGTTCGCCGTGTCCCGCAGCGTGATGGTCCCGCCCGCGGTCTGCAGCGCGTTGCCGCGGAGCTCGACGGCGGAGGTGAACGCCGTCGGGGTGCTCCCGTTCCCGATCTCGTCCACGTTCTGCAGGTTGTACCCGGTTCAGGTACCGGGAATCCCCGAACCCAAGCGTCACCGGCTGCCCGGAGCCGATCGGGTCCGGCAGGTTCGAGATGTTCTGCCCGTTCATGTCGATGTCGTACTTGAACGCCGAGTTCCCTGCCTCCAGCGTCTGCGACAGGTTCTCCGCCGCGAGCGCGCCACCCCCGCCTGTCCCGCCGCCGGGCAGCCACACCTTCCCGTATATCTTCACGTCCGTCCCGATGGTGAGGTTGTCGCCGCCGTCCGTCGTGATGTTGTGCTCCGACATCTGCAGCTCCGAGGTCACGTTCACCGGGTAGGAGCCGTTCCCGATGCGATCCACGTTGGTGATATCGTTCCCGAGCATGTCGAGGTCGCCCTGCATCGAGTCCGAGGTCTGCCGGGTGAGGTACCGCGAGTTCGCGAAGCCCAGCGAGGTGGGCTGCGACGACGCGATCGGATCCGGCAGGTTCGAGATGTTCTGGTCGTCCATGTTGATATCGTACTTGTGCGCCGAGTTGTTGATGTTGAGCGTGGACGGGAGGCCCGCGCCGGCGTCCCCGCAGTTCACCGTGCCGTTGTCGAACACGTCCTTCACCGCTTTCCCCTCCCCGCACGATCCCTCGAAGTACCCTGACAGGTGGAACACGTTCGTGATGTTGTTATCGACCATGTCCAGGTTCCCTGTCATCGAGTCCCCCGACCGCGCCACGTAGTCGCCCTGGAGCTGGGAGAGCGGCACCGCGTCCTGCGACGCGGTCGCGTTCGCGATGTTCCGCACCCTGTGGTCCGTCACGTCGATGAGCCCGCCCACGTCCAGCCGCCCCGACGTCGTGATGTTGGTGCTCCCGCCGCCGATGTCGTGCACCCGGTTCCCCTCCATGTCCAGGTCGCCCGTCATCGTATCCCCCGTGTTCAGCACGTACGCGTCCGTGATGTTCCCCGTCGACAGCGCGGTGTCCGTGGACAGGAACCCGGTGCGGACCTGGTTCGTCACCGTCCCGCTCAACGCCCCGGTATCCACCGACCCGCCCGACGCGATGGTGATCGTGTCCGACACGTTCCCGTCCGCCAGCGCCTGCGACAGCGACAGCACACCGTTCCCGATGTAGACGTTGCCGTCCGCGTCGATGGCGATGGTGCGTGCCGTCCCGTTCCCCAGGCTGTCCACGTTCACGATGCTGTGCCCCAGCATGTCGAGGTCGCCCTGCATCGAATCCGACGCCGTTCTGGTGAGGTACTCCGTCCCCGCGTACCCCTGCGTCACTGCGTCCTGCGACGATGTCGGGTCCTGCACGTTCCGGATGCGGTTGGAGTTCATGTCGATGATCTCCCCCATGTCCAGCCGGCCCGACGCGGTGAAGTTGGTGCGGTTCGACCCGATGTTCCGGACGACGTTCCGCGACATGTTCAGGTCGCCCGTCATCACATCGCCGGACTCGTTCACGTACACGCTGGCGCTCGTCCCGGAGATGGAGACGCAGGAGAACGTGCCGTCGTTGTTGACGTCCGCGACCGCCTCGCCGCCGCTGCAGGCCGTGCCGAAGTAGTCCTGGAGGCTGTTCCCCTGCAGGTCGAGGTCCCCGGCGACGTGGAGCGACGACCCCGCCGGCACGACCCAGTTGGTGCCGGACAGGTTGTGCGGCGCCGCGTTGGTGTTGTCCGACAGGTTCAGGCCCGTGTCGCTCGGGCTGATCTGGGAGAGGGGGTGGGACGGGGTCTGCCCGGCCGCCGCGGCCGCTAGCAGGAGTGTGAGAACCGCAAGGAGGAGCGTGCCGCGGCCCGGGGACTGCATGGCATCGGATGCGGCAGACCGCTTAATATAACTTTATATGCCGCATCGTCCCGCCCGGACGGAACCGGTTCCACGCCGCCGGCGGAGTCGAAATCTGCTGCATCTTTTTCCGGTTCGACCACGAGCACGCGGCGGATGGAACTGTTCGCTGCGACCGACCCGCTCGGGAACCGTATCGTGCTGACCCGGGAGCGGTGGAACCACGCGTGGCGGCATGAAATCCGGGGGATAGAAAAAGTCAAGCGGTGTATCCAGAACCCAGATGAAATCCGGAAGAGCCGGCAAGACAGCGCGGTCCACCTCTACTATCAAGAACTCGGCGATAGATACCTGTGCGCTGTGGTGCAGGTTGAGGCGGGCTTTATAATAACCGCGTACGAACCTAAAGACAGAAAAACAGGTGAGATTATATGGACGAAAAATTCGTAGAATACGACCGCAAGGCCGATGTACTCTACATCTGGTACCAGCATCCCGCCGACGTAGATGACGTTATCGCCGAGCACAGGGAAGATGGCATAATTATCAAGAAGAACTGTTCCACCGACAGGGTCATCGGGGTTACAATTCTCCACCTCAGCCAGCGCAGCACCGACACAACAGCCATCGAGATTCCTGAAACAACAGTCTAGAACTGACAAACAGCGTTCAACCGACACTGATGCTGCCGCGGGCCACCCGTTCGTCCGTGTTCGCGTTGAACACCTTGTAGTACGTGACACCGCGGAACCGCATCGTCAGCTCCTCGCCCGGGCCGATGGATGGCTCCTGCGAGGTCCGGTCGAACGTGATGTACACCGGGTAGGAGTTCTGGTTCACCCACTTCACCGCCTGCCCGGTGTCGATCTCCGCCCGGGCCGGTGTGGTGCCGAACTCGTTGATGGTGATGGTCTGCGCGATCTCCGCGTCGCCGATGTTCCGCGTCCCGGTCTCCTCGCTCGCGTCCGCGTACTGCTCGAACTCGTCCTGGCCGCCGTCCTGCCCCTGCTGGCCCGCCGGCTGGAGCGCGGACGGCCCGCCCATCAGGACGAACGCACCGATGAGCACGGCCGCGGCGGCGACCGCACCGCCGAGAAGGTACCGGCGGCGCTCGGTGTCGGACATCTGGACATCTACGTCCATCCTGTGCCACAGGTGGACACGACCGGTTTAAATAGGTAAGCCCGGGTCACTGCACGTTGATGCGGCCTGACCCGATCTGCTCGCCGCTGTCCGCGTTGTACACGTCGTAGTACGTGATGCCGCGGAACCGCATCTCCTGCGTCCCGCCCGGCGGGATGACCGGGGTCTGCGGCGTCCGGTCGAACTCGAGGCGGACGGGGAAGTCCTTCTCGTTCGTCCACCGCACCGCCTGCCCGGTGTCGATCGTGACCGAGGCCGGGTCGACACCGAACTCGCCGACCGTGATGGTGGCGCCGACGGTCGCCCCCTGCGTCTCCGTCGTCCCGGTCTCCTCGTCCGCGTCCGCGTACTGCTCGAACTCGTCCGTGGCGTTGCCGGCGTCCTGCTCCGCCGGGCCGAGGACGGCCTGGCCCTGCAGCAGGTACGCGCCCCCGACCAGGACCGCGATGGCGATGGCGGCGAGAACATAGGTGCGCCGGGGCCGCTCCGTGTCAAGCAGGTCATCCATC
The DNA here is from genome assembly GCA_034190525.1 of Asbonarchaeaceae archaeon (SeqCode). Taxonomy (GTDB): domain Archaea; phylum Nanohalarchaeota; class Nanosalinia; order Nanosalinales; family Nanohalalkaliarchaeaceae; genus JALIDP01. The sequence goes on from JAXINY010000089.1 coordinate 3,957, forward strand.
GCCACGTGCCACCGTGTGGCGGACCGGCTTAAATATGCTGGGGGCTACCCGTACGGCCCCGTGTCGACGCCGAGGGTGCAGCCGCTGCGCTGCTGCAGCATCGGGATGGTGTGGACGCCGCCGCTGAGGCTGCCGTTCACCTGCCAGACGATGCCGCGGGTCCGGTTGTAGTCGAACACGAGCCGCTGGATCTGCCGCGGGCCGACCCCGCCGAACAGCTGCAGCGCCTGCTGCCCGCCGAGCACCTGGAGCTGCGCCTGCATGCTCCGCGTGTAGGGGGCGAGCGTCCGGTTGTTGCTGGCGACGCCGTAGAACGTCGCGTTCCTCCGGTCAAGGCAGGAGATGAAGCTGTTCCGCGCCTGCAGCGTCCGCGTCAGGTTGCGGAGCGGGACGAACCCCTGCACGACCTGGCCGTTGCTGGTCGCCTGCACCAGGTACTTCCGGTCCTCGGTCACGTAGGCGTTGATGACGGTCGACCCGTCCGACAGGACGACGCGGTCGAGGCTGCCACGGTCCTCCACCTGCAGCACCTCGAGGTCGGAGTTGGTGGAGAGCTCGAGCGCCTGGACGACCATGCCCGTCGGCGCGCCGCCGGCCCCGCCCCCGAGATACACGTATCCGCCCGCCGCGGCACCGACGAGAAGGACGGCAACCGCCAC
>JAXINY010000036.1:0-4601 GCA_034190525.1 Asbonarchaeaceae archaeon (SeqCode)
TTCTACTTCCAGAGCGAGGGCTCCACCCACTTCCACACGATGAGCAAGCTGTTCGCGAGGAACGTGACGCAGAACGAGGTGGAGGCGGTGTACGGTGACGTTACCCCTGAAAAGCTGACCTCGGCGCTGACCCAGGTCGCCGACATCCTGCAGCCGCAGTTCGAGGAGCACGGCGGGCCGAAACCGGTCGTCGTCCCGGTGGGGACGGACCAGGACCCGCACATCCGCCTGACACGGGACGTCGCGGCGCGGTTCCCGGGCTCCGGAAACTCCTCCGGAGTTTCCTCGGATCGAGGTGAACAGCGGAGCGGTTCACCGAGCCAGGAGTTCGTCAAGCCCAGCTCGACGTACCACAAGTTCATGCGCGGGCTGCAGGGCGGGAAGATGAGCTCGTCCGACCCGAACAGCTACATCGCGCTGACCGAGGACCCGGAGGAGGCGTGCGAGAAGATCGACCGGGCGAAGACCGGGGGGAAGCAGTCGAAAGAGGCGCAGCGGAAGCACGGCGCGGACATCGAGGAGGACACCGTGTTCGAACTGCTCGCGTTCCACCTCATCGACGACGATGACCGGTTACGGGAGATCCACCAAGAGTACAGTTCCGGGGAGATGCTGTCCGGCGAGCTGAAGCAGATCGCGAAGGACGAGCTCCGCACGTTCCTGGAACAGCACCAGAAGCGACGCGCCGAGGCCGAGGCCCGCGTGGACGAGTTCCTCGAGGCAGACCGGTAGCCGGCGCTACACCTGGTTCAGGTTCTCGGCCACCGACTGGAGCGACACCGGCGCCGGCTCCTCGCCAAGCACCGCCCGCCAGTTGACGATATGGGCATAGTTGTTGGCCGGCCGGGTGAACCCGGCGTAGGCATCCGCCTCCTCGTCCTCGTGGCCGAACGGGACCGGCGCGTACCAGGCCGGGGCATCGCCCTGCCGCGAGGCGGTGCACAGGTCGTCAGCGGGCTCGTCGCGGCGCTCCTTCACCGGCTCCCACCGCGTCCGGACCGTATCGTACACGCCCTTGACGATGTCGTCCTCCGTCTCCCAGTACAGCCGGTCAAGCGTCTCTATCGGGTCGTCGGCGTCCGCGAGCCGGCCGCGCTCCACGTCGATCCCTGCCTGCCGCAGGTACGACTCGGCGCGGGACGGCCAGTCCGTGTCACGCACCCCCTGGTTGCGGAAGATGCCCTGTCCGCGGCCGGCGAGATGGTCGGCGAGGTACCGGTTCACCGCCGACCCGACGACTTCGACGGTCGCCTCCATCGACCACGGCGACGCCGGCGTCCAGGGGAGGTCGTCGGCCAGCGACATCGCCGCCACCTTCAGATGCTCGAGGTCCGCGATGCGCTCCGCCTCTGCGCCGGCGCCTGCCTTGGACCGCTGGAGCAGGTCGGCGGCCCGGTCGTAGGAGAGCCGCGTGTCAGCCCGCACCGCGGTCCTGTGCACGGCCACATCCTCCACCTCGACATCGTCGTCGAACCGGAACGTGACCGTGTTTGCCGGGCGGTCGGCGGCGAGGCGGAAGCAGAGCGGGTCGTTCCGGAGGTCGGCGGGGAACAGCGGGTGCACCTCGTCGCCGCGGTACACCGTCCTGCCGCGTGCGGCGGCGTGGCGGTCAACGTATCCGCCGGGCTCAAGGAGGAACGGGACGTCGATGGTGTGGACGGACAGTTCGTAGCCGCCGTCAGACGTCTGATGCACCGTGAGCGCGTCCTCCGCCCGGGAGCCAGGCTCGTCGATGAGGTAGGTCCGCTCGCTCCTCCGGTCACCGCGGCCTGGCTCCGGTATCCTGCCGAGCTGGCGGGCGGCGTAGTCGACCGCGCGGTCGATGTGCAGCTGCCGGCCGACGACCGCCTCCACCTGCCGGCGCTCCTCCCCGGAGACCTTGTCCCGGAGCCGCGCGGCGCCGGAATCGACCGGGCCGCCACGGTTCCAGACAGTGTATTTCGCACCGCTACCCCCACTCCCTGTCATCCCTCTCCCTCCCCCGCTGACCGGGATGCACCGTCGGTGAGGAGGCGTTCGAACGCCTCCTCTGTCTGCGCGTCCTCCCTGCTGTTGACGTGGCGGGCGATGGCGCGGAGGTCGCGGGCGTCGCCATCGAACGAGCCGTGCAGCACCCGCCAGTTGATGATATCCGGGTACCGGCGGATGGGCGATGTGAACGGGGCGTACGCCAGCCGCCCCAGATCCTGGTGGCCGCGGCAGAACGTGTCGTAGTACGCCCGCGGGGCGGCGCCCTGCGCGATGTCATCGGGCGATGGCACCGAGGGAACAGCGTCCAGCTCCTCGTGCTCCGCCAGTTCCTGCGCCACCGTAACCGGGTCGTCCGCGTCCGCGATGTATCCGTCCGGGATGCGGTAGCCGAGCGCCCGGAAATGCTGCTCGAACCGGTCCGCCCACCCGTCCTGCGGCATGCCGTGCACCCTGTAGATGCCGAGACCCTCCTCTGCCATCGCCTCCGCGCAGACGCCGTTCGTGTACACCATGAACTCCTCCACGAGCCGCTCCGATGCGTCGGCGGCATCGGCGCCGTGGACGGCGTCGAGGCTGTCGGCCACCGCCCGGAGCTGGTGGAGGTGTTCCTCCGCGTCTCGACCTGTCTCGCCGGTGAGCAGGCGGTCGGCCTCCGCGGTGGACAGGTTCGCGTCAGCCCGGACGACCGACCGGTAGATGTCGTGGTCGACCACCGCACCGCCCGCGTCGACGGTCATCTCGACCGTCGCCGCGGGCTGGTCGTCGCCGGCGGTGAGGCTGCACTCCTCCGCCAGACCGCCGGGAAGCATGTGGTCGACGTCGTCCGGCCAGTACGTGCTCAGGGCGCGGGTGCAGGCCACGCGGTCAACCTCGCTGCCCGGCTGAACGACCGCCGGGACATCCGCGATGTGCACGTACACCGTCCTCCCCTCCGCACCGTCCCGGACCGCGAGCGCGTCATCGTAGTCCCTGGCGTCGGCCGGGTCGATGGTGTACGTGGGGACGGCGCGGAGGTCCCGACGCCCGGTGTCCGCCGCGTCAACATCCGCAAGCCGGTCGTACACGGCGTCGATGCCGTCCACCGCTCCCTCCAGGAGCTCCTCGTGCCGCGGCTCCAGCCCGGTCCGGGTCGCCACGGTATCAGTCCGCCGGCGCCGCCGCGACGCCCGGTCGCTCGTCCACGGGTTTGTCACTTGTCCTCCGTCGATCACGGCCGGCAGGGGCGTAGAAGATGCTGTCCGGCTCCACGCCGCGGATGTCCCCGGTGGCGTGGTATGCCTGCGCGAGCTCGTCGGCGTCGTACCGGTACACGGTGATGCCGCGGAAGAACCGGATGACCGCGAACGACCGGTCCGGCGGCGGTACCTCTTCCTGCAGCTCCGGTGGGAACGCGTTCCACATACGGTCCACGAACGACCGGTCGACCGCGATCCCGTCGGCGTGGTTGATCCGGCCCAGCGCTCCGGCGTAGTCGACCGCGGTCGTGTCGTTCAGCATGTCCTGCCGCGGGAAGTGCGCGTGACCGGTGACGACGAGGTCGTACAGGTCGCCCTCAGCGTCACGCAACGCCGGGTCGGTGCTCGCCGGTGTCTCCAGCCGGAGGTTGAACGCGTCCGGGTCATGGGCCATCGCGGCGCGGTACTCGCGGACGCCGTCGTCGACCGTCCACTCCATGACGTCCGCCGCGACGACACTTCCCCGCCGGGCCGGCGACGTCCCTGGAACGTCGTCGTGGTCGCCGGGCGCGTACCGGACGAGGTCGAACCCCTTGCCGTCGAGATACCGGAGCGGGTCGTCCATATCGATGTCGCCGGCGTGGTACATGACATCGGCGCCGTGCCGGTCGGCGACGGAGCGGATGGCGTCCCACTCGACCGCCTCGCGCCAGTACTGGTCGGCCGTCCTGTCAACGAGGTCCCGGTGAGAATCCGCGATGCGGACGGCGGAGTGCCCCCGGTCGTAGTCCGCTATCTCCAGCGGGCCCCCACCCATGCTTGTGGAGATTGGCGGCGCCGGTATTTATTCCTACCGGTCGACGACAGGTCAGGGCGTCGCACCTGTCGTCGCCCTGTCGACAGCGACGACGACAGCGATCCCGGCGCCCGTGGCAGCAACCGCGGCCGGCGACACACCTCCCGGAGCGGCCAGCACCCGCTCCACGGGCAGCCGCAGCGACCCGGCCATCAGGCTGATGAGGAACGTCATCGTGGCCGGCCGCGACCGGTGCAGCGCCCACCGCACCGCCCGCGCCACCGTCAGCAGCCCGGTGCCGACGCCGGCGAGGAACACCGCGACAACGGCCGCGTCCGTTCCCAGCGTCGCGGGGGCGCCGGGCAGCGCCAGCACCGCATCGACGAACCGCTCCAAGCGACCCGTGAGGAACGTGTACTGGCCGAGGATGTACAGGAACGCCGCCCCGGAGATGCCGGGGAGGAGCATCGCCGCCGACGCGACCGCACCCGCCGCGAAGACCACCGGGAGGGAGTGACCGAGCTCGCCGTTCCCCGACACACCGGTGACGACGACAGCGAGCACGAACCCGACGACGGCCGCCGACACCCGTCCCAGCGAGTCGACGGCCACCTCGCCGTAGAGCACGACCGCGGACGCGCCGATGAGCCCGAGGAACA
>JAXINY010000144.1:0-4518 GCA_034190525.1 Asbonarchaeaceae archaeon (SeqCode)
GGCTCCCCGCACTCCTCGCACGCCGAGACCTCGGTGGTGTCGCCGTAGAAGTTCTCCCGCAGCACCGGGAGCAGGTCGTCGATGGAGGAGAGCGCGGTGTTCTTGATGCCGGGCCGCTCCTCCTCCAGCTCGTTCAGGAACTCGCGGATGTCGGCGCGGAGCGCGCCCTCGGCGTGCGGACACGTCTCGATGTGCACCTCCAGGTCGTTCACCTCCGCGTACAGCGCCACCTCCTTCTCGCGGACATCCCGCAGCGGCTTGATGCGGCGGGTGAACTGGTCGGACGGGACGCGGTGCGTCTTCGCACCCATCCGCGCGAGGCGGGACACGTCGCCGCGCAGCAGGTTCATCACCGCGGACTGGATCTCGTCGTCCAGGTTGTGGCCGACCGCCAGCCGGTCCGCACCGATATCCCGGGCGGTCCGGTTGATGGCGTCGCGGCGCAGCACACCGCAGTAGCTGCAGGAGTGCAGCTCCGGCTGCTCCACCATGATTTCGTCCATCGACACGTCGTACTCCTCCTCGTAGTTCACGACGTGGATGGGCACGTCCAGCCGGTCGCACATATCCCGTGCGGCGTCCACGCTCTCCGTGCGGTACGGCTCGATGCCCTCGTGGACGCAGACCGCCTCAATGTCGATGTCCGGCCGCTCCCCGAACACGTCGTGCAGGATCTGGAGGAGGACGCCGGAGTCCTTGCCACCCGACAGTCCGACCGCGATGGTGTCGCCGTCCTGCACGAGGTCGTGCTCGCGGATGGTCGCCTTCACCTGCTCCTCGACCGCCCGCGAGAAGTGCGTCCGGCACAGGGACCGGCCCTCGTACTCCCGCGTGATGACCGCCGGGTCGCCGCACTGGCTGCAGTCCATGCCCGCCTATCCGCCGCGGAAGATTAAAAGCGTGGCCGCGGCTACTCCCGCAGGAGGTCGCCGTCCCGTCCTTCGACCGCGTCCAGCAGGTTGAACTCCCGCATCAGCCGCGTGATCTCCACGGGTCGGCCGCCGTCCGCGTGGACGAGCGGGAACGGTTCACCGGCCTCGAGCCGCTCCTCGGCGACATCGTCGACCGGGTACACGGTGACGTTATCTCGTCCGCGGGCGTAGTTGCGGGCCCGCAGGAGGAACGAGTTCACCTCCATCGCGGTCGGCTGGTACCCCTCATCATCGGGGACGAGGACGTAGTTCGTGCCATCGGTGTCCGGGCCGCGGTACCTTGACATCGCATCTCCGCCGCGTCGTTCGATTTTTAAATAGACGCGGGCAGGGGGCGGAATACAAAAAGCTTCTCGCGGCATACCGTCGTACGCCCGGCTGGCGGAGAACGCACCTCGCGGTGCTCCATCCGCCACCGGTCGCTGCACGCCCGGATGGCGGAGTCTGGCTCAACGCGGTGGATTCGAGCGCGCCTCCTACGCGGAGGCGGCACGCGCGACCACCTCCGGTGGTCTCGGGTTCCGCAGGAACCCGATTGCCCGCAAGAGGATAGGCTGAGGCGAGAGCCGATGATCACACCGAACTATCCACTGGGCGAAAGCCCACCCCGGTTCAAATCCGGGTCCGGGCGCTTCTATAGCAGGTGCCGGCGCGTCCACAGGTACCGCTGCTCCACGCCGATGCGCCGCATCAGCGCCGGGATGCGGCCGCGCCACGTCCACCCGTCCAGCGCGAACAGGGCGTCCCACGGCCCGAGGTAGATGAGGTTCGGGTCCCGCCCGACGCTGTGCTCCACGGGCTCCTTCCCGGCGAGATCACGTGCGATGTTCTTGGCGGCGGTCTTCGCCTCGGCGATGGCGTAGTACGCACGGTCCACCTTGCCGTCGTACGCGGCCGCGTCCCCGATCGCGTACACGTCCTCCCGGCCCTCGCATCGCATGTACCGGTCCACCGGCAGCCCCCGGGCGGTGTGCTCCAGTCCCAGCTCCGCGAGCACCGGCCGCGGCGACACCCCGCCCGCCCACACCGTCAGGTCGCTCGCCACCGCCTCACCCGTGTCCAGGATGACACGGTCCGGTTCGATGCAGTCGACGCGCGTCCCGGTCCGGACGTCGATGCCGCGCGCAGTGTAATCGTCCGCCACCCGCTGCCCGAGCGCGGCGTCGAACTGCGGCAGGAGGCTGTCCGCGGCCTCCAGGACGGTGATGGAGAAGTCGCGCAGCCCGGTGGACGCCGCGTACAGGGATGCAGCGGCCTCGACACCGGTCGCCCCGCCGCCAACGATGACAACGTCGTCAACGCTGTCGGCGGCCACCTGCGCCGCGATGTCGGCGGTGTCGTCCCGGAACCGGAGGTCGTGGACGTTCCCCGTGCCCTGGATGCTGCCGTAGCTCGTCCGGCTTCCCACCGCCACGACCGCCGTGTCGTACTCCAGGTCGCGGTCCTCGAGCTCCATGACGTGGTCGTCCGGCCGCATCCCTGTCATCCGCTGCCGGACATGGTCGATATCCCGGTCCAGGAACCTGTCGCCGAGGTCGATGCGGACGGCGTCCATGTCCGCCCCCTCCAGCACGCGGTGGAGCGACGGGTAGAACAGCGTGCTGTCCGACGGCTCGACCACTGTTACGTGCCGGTCGGTCGCGCGCTCGATGCGGAGCGCTGCCTCCAGCCCCCCGATGCCGCCGCCGGCGATGACGACATCCGACATCCTACAGGCCCGCGTTGACCGCGTACGGCCACGTCCCGGCCGCCACCCAGGTGTAGTAGGTGATGAGCACGGCGCCGAGCAGGGCGAGGTTCTTCAGGAAATTCACCATCTCGTCCTGCTTCTGCTCCTCACCGACCGCCCAGAAGTCGTGCATCGTCGGCGTCGTGACGGCGAGGAACACCAGCAGGAGTGCGACACCGATACCGACGTACGCGCCCGCGAGGATGGAGAGACCGCCGGCGAGCAGGAGCAGCCCTGTCACCGGGACCATCACCCCGGCAGCGGGGACGCCCTTGGACTCCGCGTACCCCGTCATCATCTCCCGCTTCATGAAGTGGTTGACGCCGTTGAACATGAAGAACAGGCCGAACAGTGCGCGGCCGGCCGCGAGCGCGAGTTGTTCATAGACCATGCCACAGAAGGGCCACGACCGGTTTAAATAGCTTACTCGGACTTCTCCTTGATCTTCTTCATCCGGAACGTCTCCTCGCGCTCGTTCTCCTCGAGGTACTGGGAGACGTAGTCCAGCTGCGCCTTCCGCTCCGGGATGACCCGGTTCTCCAGCGCGTTCACCCGCCGCTTGGTCGAATCGATCTCGTCCAGCAGCTTCATCAGCGCGGTCTCGATCTCCGCGGCCTCGATGACCACGCGGATGAGGTCCTCGTACGCCTCGATTGCCTCGTCAAGCCCCTGCGACCCGGACAGCAGCCCGTACCCGCGGTCGCCGAGGTTGACGCTGGCGTGCTCGGACGTGATGCGCGGCACTTTCACGCCCATGATGTTCCGGGACTCGAGCTCGACCTCGGGCTCGTGCTCCGTCGCCATGGCAACCGAGCGCAGCCGGTCCGCGCCCTCGATGGCCTTCGCCTCCGTCAACTTGCGCTGCGCGGCGGCGAACTGGTCGGAGACCTCGCCCTTCGTGTCCCGCGCCTCCTCCACCAGCTCCATGAACTCGTGGATGAGCGAGTCCCGCTTCTTCTCGAGGATGCTGTGCCCGGACTCGGCCAGCTCGATCTGCTCCTTCAGCCGGAGCTCCTCCGCCCGCGTCGGCTTGACATCCTCGGTCATCTACACGGCCTCCCCGTAGCTCCGGGAGGACATGGTCACTCCTCCCCGTCGGAGCGGTCCTCGTAGTGCTCGTCGAGGGTTTCCGGGTCGATGCGGTTGAGGGACTCCTCGGGCAGCATCCCGAGCAGGTCCCACCCCTGCTGCAGGGTGTCCTCGATGCTCCGGTCCTCGTCGTGGCCCTGCTGCACGAACTCGTCTTCATACGCCTCCGCGAAGTGCAGCACCTTCTGGTCGGACTCGGACAGCGCGTCCTCGCCGACGATCTGCACCAGCTCCCGCAGCGACACGCCCTCGGCGTAGTCCGCGAACAGCTGGTCCTTCACCTCCGAATGGTCGCCGCGCGTCTTCCCCTCGCCGATGCCAGCATCCATCAGCCGCGACAGGGACTCGAGCACGTCGATCGGCGGGTAGACGCCGCGGTTGTGGAGGTCGCGGTCGAGCACGATCTGGCCCTCGGTGATGTACCCGGTCAGGTCCGGGATGGGGTGGGTGATGTCGTCCCCGACCATGGTCAGGATGGGGACCTGTGTGATGCTGCCGTCCTCGCCCTCGATCTGCCCCGCCCGCTCGTAGATGGTGGCGAGGTCGGTGTACATGTACCCCGGGTAGCCGCGGCGGCCCGGCACCTCCTCCCGCGCCGCGGCGATCTCCCGCAGCGAGTTGCAGTAGTTGGTCATGTCGGTCATGATGACGAGGACGTGCATCCCCTTCTCGAACGCCAGGTACTCGGCGGTGGTCAGCGCCATCCGCGGCGTCACGATGCGCTCGACGGCGGGGTCGTCCGCCAGGTTGAGGAAGACCACGGAGCGC
>JAXINY010000035.1:0-4495 GCA_034190525.1 Asbonarchaeaceae archaeon (SeqCode)
GTTCCCGGAGCAGTACCGGTACGAGAAGATCCTGCTGTACCACCTCGCGAAGAACCCGGACGACTACACCGGGGCGATCAAGCGGCTACCGGAGGGACTGCAGACCCTGTTCATCCACGCGTACCAGTCCTACGTGTTCAACCTCGCTCTTTCTGACCTCGTGGCCGACGGCTTCGACGACTTCTCCGCCGAACTCCCGCTCGTCGGGTACAGGACCTCGCTCCGCGACGACCCCGGCGACCGGAAGATCGAGGAGGCGATGGCGGAGGACGGCATCGCGCAGGAGGACTTCAAGCTCCCCGACTTCCCGCACCTCCGCACCGAGGGCGACTACCGCCGGTGCTTCGTCCCGTTCCGCGACTTCGCGCTCGAGGAGGTGAGGGACGACTCCCTGAACATGGACCGGCGGAAGGCCGCGGTCAGCTTCGCGCTGGACAGCGGCAGCTACGCCACCGTGTTCCTCCGGGAGCTGATGAAGGACGGGGCGTGACCGCGGAACTATTTTAATCCACGGGTCAAGACACAGGTGTAGAGACGCCATGCTCGTCACGTACCTCGCCTGGGCGCTCATCGGCGCGTCCGTCTTCCTCGCCGTGTTCTACATGAACATCTTCTGGCGCACCCGCGGCGAGACCGTTGACACCGCCCAGCAGGACGCGCACCCGCCCATCTCCATCCTCATGCCGGCGTACAACGAGGAGCGCACCGTCGAGACCGCGCTCGACAACGCCCTCACCCTTGATTACCCGGACCACGAGGTCATCTTCGTCGACGACGGCTCCACGGACGACACCCTCGCGCTCGCCCGGCAGTTCGCCGACCACGACCGGCTGCGCATCATCGAGCACGGCGACAACCAGGGTAAGGCGGCCGCGCTCAACACCGCGCTGGACGCCGCGGACAGCGAGTACGTGGTGGTGCAGGACGCGGACTCGCGCATCGACGAGGGGACGCTCGAGGCCGCCGCGGCACGGTTCATGCACAACGACGACCTGGGCGCGGTCATCGCGTCCATCCGCCCGCTCGCCACCGACAACTTCATCCGGAAGCTACAGGCGGTGCAGTACCGTATCACGAACTTCTACCGCAGCCTGATGGCACATATCGATACCATCGACGTCACCCCGGGCGCGTTCTCCATGTACCGGAAGGCCGACCTGGAGACGCTCGGCGGGTTCGACGTCGGCAACCCGACCGAGGACCTGGAGATCGCGTGGCGGCTCCGCCGGCTCGGCCGGGAGATCGACATGGTGTACGACAGGAGCAGCAGCACCGAGTACCCGCCGACGTTCCGCGAGCTCTACCACCAGCGCGTCACGTGGGCGCGCGGCTCCATCCGGAACGCGTGGAAGCACCGGGACATGTTCTTCGACGACGCGTACGGCTGGTTCGGCGTGTTCCAGCTCCCCGTGCACATCATCTCCCCGCTCATCGCCATCACCTCCCTCCTCCTCATCGCCACCGGGCTGGGGGAGCAGGCGTACAGCCTGCTGCTGCACGTGTCCGCCGTCGGCATCAGCCTCCCCACCATCCAGGCGGTGGACTGGACGCGGCTGCTGATCGGGGTGCAGTGGAAGGTGTACGCCCCGCTCGGCCTCAGCATGGTCGTGACCGCGTACCTCATCCGCACCGCGTACCGGACGGCCGGTGACGCGGTGGAGCACCCTGTGGCGCTCGGCGCCTATTTCCTCGCGTTCTTCGCGCTGTACGGGTTCTTCTGGACAGCGGCGATTATAAAAGAGCTTCTCCACACGGGGAGGGTATGGACGTGGTCCCGCGTGCGTTTCTGAAGGCCGCGGCTGCAGCCGCCCTGTTCATCCTTATCGGGGCGCTCGTCGGGCTGCAGATGGACGACACCCGGACCAGCTACCTCGACGAGCAGCTGCAGGAGGCCAACCTGCAGACGGAGCTGTTCCTGGTGACCGATAACTACCTGGAGGAGTCCAGCCAGAACTACTGCACCGTCGTCCGCGACCAGATCCCTGTCATCGCGCGGGAGAACGCCGAGATCGGGCAGGACCTTCAGTCGTTCAGCAGCAAGAGCATCAGCGAGCAGCAGGACTACCGGTACATCCAGCGCAGGTACTACGTCAGCCAGCTGAAGCTGTACAACATGCTCCGGACGTACAGGCAGCGCTGCAGTTCGAACGTGACCCTGGTGTTCTTCTTCTTCGACGACTCCGCCGACTCGCGGCGGCAGGGCGCGGCGCTCACCGAGTACCGCCGCACCGTGGACAACCGGACGTACGTGTTCAGCTACAACCTGGAGGCCGACAACTCCCAGGTGCTCGACATCCTCACCACGGACTTCGGTATCACGGATGGACCCGCCATCGTCGTCAACGGCAACCGGACGTACCGGCGGTACGTCCCGTTCAAAGAGCTTAAAACCGTTCTCGGGAGGGGATGATACCATGGACATCGCGCGCGAGGACTGGCTCCTGGTGTTCATCGTCGCCGCCGGTGTACTCCCGTTCGCCTACTCCGCGATGACCGGGTCGAACGGCGGCGACTTCACCCCGGAGACCGAGCTGGAGAGGGAGTGCGTGTCGTACGCGGACGCCGTGGAGGCCAACGCCTCCGCGTCCGCCAGCATCAAGGACTGCCGCTGCACCCCGCCGGACCAGGTGAACGAGGAGCGGCTGGCCACGCCGGAGAAGGTGAAGGAGGCGAGCACCGCGTTCCTCATCACGTGCACGCTGGAGGGCGGCCGCACGATCGGGCCGTTCGCCATCTGGCGCATCCGCGACGGCTACGCCGGCGACCTCAACCGGACCAACGCCTCCGTCCTCGAGCGGGCGCAGTGAATCAGAGGTAGTCCTTTATCAGCCCGTAGAACCCGATGAACACGAGGAGTGACGCCGTGATGAGCACCACGCTCAGCCCCGCGACCGCGTACCACGGGTAGCCGACCACCGCCTCCCCGGTCAGGATCTCCTCCCCGACGAGGTTCGACATCACGGTGAAGTGGGTCTTGATGGCGATGTAGAAGGCGAACCCGATGGTGATGAGCTTCCAGTCCCGCAGCTCCGCGATCCCGACCTCGAGGTACTCCTGGTAGAACTTCGCCATGAGGACGAGGGCGGCGAGCAGGATGATGGCGGAGATGATGTCCGCCAGGTTCCACAGCACCGCCGCATCGAGAGCCATGGAACGGGTTGGACCCGCCCGCGTAATAAATATTATCCCCCGTGGGCGACATCACGCCTCGACGTCGCCGACCTCGCGCGCCAGCTCCACGACGTTGACGCGGCCTTTCTTCTCCTTCCGCACCAGGCCGCGGTCCGCGAGGTCGGAGACGAGCCGGGATATCTTCGCCTTCGAGTAGTCGAGGCTGTCAACGATGTCGCGCTGCTCGACCTCGCCCTCGTGGTCGATGATGTACCGCACCACCTCCTGCTCGTCCTCCTTGAGCACCGGGAACATGTCGGCGACGGTCTTCTCACCGGCGTGCTTCCGCCGGACGTACACCACGAGCCCGGCCAGCACCAGGACCGCGACCGCGAGCACTGCGGTCAGCCACCGCAGCCGCAGTGATTCGAGGACGCCGAGCTGCTCGTACCTGACGCTGTATCCGATGGAGTCGCCGATGGAGACGTTCCGGTGGTGCCACTCCAGGAAGATGCGGCGGCCGCGGCTGCCGACGCGTGCACCCCCCGGCTCGTAGGCGCCGTCCCCCTCCACGATGCCGTAGCCCTCCGGCAGGACGACGCGGGTCGTGACCGCGCGGGTCGGGACGAAGATACGGTTGGCGTAGGAGAACCGCCGGACGCCGTCGTCCCGCGTCCCGAAGTCGCCCGAGAACGTGATCGTGACCGTGTAGTTCGACCGCTGCCGCGGGGTGCACAGCAGCTCCTTGCCGATGGACAGCTCCTCCACCGTGCAGTCCAGCGTCCCGGCCGCGTCGCGGGCCGACAGGTCAGTCGGGTTGTGCCGGCCGAGCACGAGGTAGGAGATGCGCTCCGTGGTGATGGCGGCGTAGTGCCGCTCCACCGTCACCTGGTCGCGATCCCCGAGTTCGACCGTGATGTTCTCCTGCTGGATGGTGGTCGCTCCCGCGGCGGGGACGATGAGGAGTAGTGCCAGGACGGCGGTGAAACGTTTCATGCCCGGTAGGTAACGGGGGTGAGAGACATTTAAAGCTGCGAGTACACGGCGCGGGCTACTCGCTGGGGCGGGACACCATCATCCCGCCGGCCCCGCTCTGGAGGAACTGGTGCATGATCTGCGCCACCGCGTTCAGCGCGTCCCGGACCTCGCGCAGGTCCATCTCGACGTGCTCCGGGGCGGTGACGTCGACCGAGGTCGGGCCGTAGTTGATGACGATCTCCACGAGCTCCGCGAAGCTGTCCACGTCCATCTCCACCTCGGCGACCTGGGAGTACCCCGTGTCAAGGTCGGGGGACGGCTGCTCGACCTCGCTGACCTCGTCCACGTCCGCCGCGAACGACGACACGCTGCGCTCGCCCTCCAGCTTGTCGAGGTGGTCCTGCAG
>JAXINY010000084.1:0-4488 GCA_034190525.1 Asbonarchaeaceae archaeon (SeqCode)
CGTCGGGTACGGCGAGTCCGACACCAACAACCGTGGCAAGGAGGCCATCGCCGAGGCGCTGTCCAACCCGCTGCTCGACGTCGACTTCGAGGGCGCGAACGGCGCGCTCGTCCACGTCGCCGGCGGCGAGGGCATGACGCTGAACGAGATCAACGACGTCGGGGAGAACGTGATGGAGAAGCTCGACCCGAACGCCCAGGTCATCTGGGGCGCACGCGTGAACCCGGAGCTGCAGGGCAAGATCCAGGTCATCTCCATCATCACCGGTGTCGAGTCACCGTACGTGCTCGGCCCGGTCGACGAGCAGGAGCAATCGGCCGACGTCAAGGAGATGGAGGACCTCGGCCTCCAGGTGGTCGATCACTGACCACCTGATATCCATGCAGGGCGCTCCCGCCCCCGGCCTGCGAGCAGCATACTGCCTTCCCCCACCCCCACGCTCTCGCGCGCCGCGCCCCGGCACGCCCCCACGTGCCGGGGCTTCCGGGCGGGACGCCCCCACATCCTTCTTTCTTTTTTCTTCCCGCTCCCCGCCTGTACCACTTATTTAAAGGTTGCTCGCTGCGTTCCGACCAGTCATGGCGCACCAGGTCGAGGCCGGCGACGTCTCCAAGGGCGACTACGTTATCATCGACGACGAGCCCTGCCAGGTGCAGGAGGCGAGCAAGTCGATGGCCGGGAAGCACGGCCACGCCAAGGTCAGCATCCGTGCGGAGGGGGTGTTCGACGGCCAGTCCTACCAGGAGAAGGTCGGCGCCGACCACAAGCTGATGACGCCGGACATCCAGAAGAAGACCGGGCAGGTCGTGTCCCGCGACGGCACCGTTGCCCAGGTCATGGACATGGACACGTACGAGACCGAGGAGATGGAGCTGCCGGACGACCTCGATGTGGACGAGGGCGAGGAGATCTCCTTCTGGGATATCGACGGCCGGAAGCTGGTGAAGGGGAAGGCCGACTGACGCGTCAGATTTATTACCCCTCGACTCCATTCTGTCCATATGGGCGCTGCCGATACCTACCAGTCGAACGCCCTGGTCCGGTCCTACTCGTTGCCGGTCCGGGAGAGCGACCGGGATGCCGTTCAACTTCCCGCTGGCGACCGGCCAACTACGGACGGTATCACCGAACGAGCGCTTGTCTCCTCACGTTCACCGACGCTGTACCGGGGCATGCCTGTCGACGTGGAGACGACCGGTGAGGACGCGGCGGTCACATACGATGAGGGTGGCGCGCTCGACGAGTACTTCCGCGACGAACGTCTTTCTCCCGGTATATCAGCACCGTCACGGGCATTCGCTAAATTCCTTCCGAACGAGCCGTGGGCGTGGGAGGCACTCGGGTTCGACGTCCTCGACACCGAGGAGGCCCTTGCACGGGAGCTGCTGGACGGGGACGTGCGCTCCGGCGACGGCTTCCGCTGACCCCAACGTATTTCTATCCGCGCCGCCCACTCCGCCGCATGGATCACGACGCGGTGCGGGAGGAGGTGCTGGACCGGGTGGCGCCGTCGGACGAGGAGGCCGCGGAGAGCCGCGAGCTGTTCTCCCGCATCCAGGCGTTCATCGACGACGAGTTCGACCGCGATGCGGAGCTGATGGGGTCGACGGCGAAGGGCACGTTCATGGCGGGTGACAAGGACCTCGACATCTTCGTCTTCTTCCCGGAGACGGTGGAGGAGGACGAGCTGGAGGAGCAGGGCCTCGCCATCGGGGAGGCGGTGTTCGACGAGTTCGACGGCGACTACGACGTCGAGTACGCCGAGCACCCGTACACCAAGGGCGACGTCGACGACTACGAGGTGGAGATCGTGCCGGCGTACCGCGTGGAGTCGGGCGAAGATATCAAGAGCTCCGTTGACCGCACCCCGTTCCACCGGGACTGGGTCGATAAGCACCTCGACGAGGCGGGGAAGCGGGAGGTCGTCCTGCTCAAGGCGTTCCTCCGCGGCCAGGAGCTGTACGGCTCCACGCTCCGCGTCCAGGGGTTCTCCGGCTACCTGTGCGAACTCCTCATCGCCGAGTACGGCTCGTTCCGCGAGGTGCTCGAGGCCGCGGTGGAGTGGGACGAGGAGGAGGTCATCGACCCGGCCGACCACCACGACCGGCTCCCCGCCCGCCTCCGCGACAGGTTCGAGGACGAGAACCTCGTCGTCATCGACCCGGTCGACCCGGAGCGGAACGTCGCGTCCGTGCTCAGCCGTGAGAACTACGCCCGGTTCGTGTACGCGGCGTGGCGCTACCTGCAGGAGCCGTCCGACCGGTTCTTCTTTCCTAACGACCGTGAGCCCGACGAGGAGGCGCTCCGGGCGGCGGCGGAGCGGCGTGGCGACTTCGTCCTCCTGTCGTTCCCGACCCCGGACCTGCTTGACGACATCCTCCACCCGCAGCTCCGCAGCCTCCTGTCCCGGCTCGAGACGCTGCTGCAGGAGCACGAGTTCCGCATCATCCGCTCCGGCTTCCACGTCGGCGGGGAGGAGACGCGCATCCTGTTCGAGCTGTTCGCCCGCGACCTCCCGGAGATGCAGACGCACCACGGCCCCACTGTCTTCCACAACGCGGAGCACATCGACAACTTCACCGACAAGTACGGCGACGTCTGGGTGGACGGCACACGGCTCACCACCATCGTCGACCGCGAGTTCACCGACGCCGCCGCCCTGCTGGACGACTTCCTCGACCGCGACCTGCCGGAATCCGGGGTGCCCGACAACATCGCGTCTGCAGTGGCCGACGGTGCTGTCAGCGAGCTGCGGTTCGACGGCGCGGAGTGGCGCAGGTTTTTAAGAGACAGTTTCCACCTCGGAGGTGGATCATGAACATCGTCGTTCTCGGGCTGCCCGGCGCCGGCAAGGGGACGCAGGCGGACCGGATATCGGACGAGTACGGTATCCCGCACGTCTCCATGGGCGACATCCTCAGGAACAACAAGGACTACGAGACCGGGTCCGGGGAGACGGTCGGCGAGATCATCGACGGCGGGGACCCGGTCGAGGTCGAGACGCTGCAGGCGCTGCTGTCGAAACGCCTCGAGAAGCCGGACGCGGCGGACGGGTTCGTGCTCGACGGGTTCCCGCGGACCGGGGAGCAGGCCGCGGCGATGGACGACATCGCCGCCATCGACGCCATCCTGGTGCTGAACGTGCCCGAGGAGGAGATATACGAGCGGCTGACGCAGCGCCGGGTCTGCCCGGACTGCGGGGCGCAGTACCACCTCGAGTACGACCCGCCGGCGGAGGACGAGGTGTGCGACGACTGCAGCGCCGACCTCGTCCAGCGCGAGGACGATACACGGGAGGCGATCCAGGAGCGCATCCGGTGGCAGCGGGAGGGGCTGGAGGAGATCCGCGACTACTACGCCGACCGCGGCATCATCATCGACATCGACGGCGACCAGTCCATCGACGCGGTCTGGCGCGATGTCCAGCAGGTGGTCGACCGCTATGACGATTAGGAAGGGGTTCGTCACCCAGACAGGGATGGACCTCGACGAGGCCATCCGCCGCGCGGACGAGTACGGGTTCGACTTCGTCGAGGTGATGATGGACGGCGCCACCCACCGCGGGGCGCTGGAGGCGGACGCCGACACGCTGCGCGACGCACTGGACGACGCCGGTGTCGCGCTCATGGTCCACCTCCCGTTCTCCGTGGACATCGGGTCGCCGCACGAGCATGTCCGCCACGGCTCCGAGGAGGAGCTCCGCAGCTGCATCGAGACCGCCGCATCGCTCGGTGCGGAGAAGGCAGTGATGCACGCCAGCTCCGAGGCCTGGAGCGCCGCATGGGACGACGAGGATATCCGGGACCGCATCCTGCAGGGCGTCCGCGAGCTCGACGGTGCGGCGGTCGACCACGGCGTCGAGGTCTGCGTCGAGAACATCCCCGGCGGGTTCTTCACCATCGACGACTTCCCGCAGCTGTTCCGGGAGACCGAGGCGGCGATGTGCCTCGACACCGGGCACGCCCGCATCGACGGCCTGGACGGCGACGACCTCGGTGACTTCGCCGCAGCCCACCGCGACCGCATCTCCCACGTCCACGTCAACGACACCCGGCTCGACGAGGACGACCACGTCCCGTTCGGCGCCGGCAACTACGACTTCGAGCCGCTGTTCGACGAGCTCCGCGACGGCTGGACCGGGACGCTCTCCCTCGAGGTCTTCACCCCGACCTGGGACTACATCGCGGTGAGCAAGGAGCAGCTCGACCAACTGATTTAATCCTCGGAATCTATCCCCGTGTATGCCGCGCTGGCAGGTGTGGGAATATGGGTATGGAGATACAGGTCGACTTCACTACCACGCACCATCCCCCGAGGAGGCGGTGAAGGCGTTTCTGGACCGCCGCGTCGCCAGCGGGAAGCTGTTCCGCGACGTGCTGCGGGAGCGCGGCCAGGAGGAGGTGCATGTCTGCGTGAAGGACCCGGGCGTGGAGGGGACGCAGCAGGACCCGAACTACCCGGCCGTCGTCACCGTCGACATCGACGGCT
>JAXINY010000130.1:0-1927 GCA_034190525.1 Asbonarchaeaceae archaeon (SeqCode)
ACGCCGACCCTGCGGTCATCCGCGACTTCTTCATGGACCCGCCGGTCGAGGCGGGCATGGACTTCACCGCCGGGAAGCCGGACGGGGACGCCGTCCGGGAGCTGCTGGTGGAGGAGCACGGGTTCTCCGCCGACCGCGTCGACTCGTCGCTGGAGAAATACCTGGAGGCGCGGGCGGAGCGGCAGTCCGGCCTTGACAGCTTCATATGACGCCGATGATGGCCGCTGCCACCACCGCGAGCAGCACAAGGAGTCCGATGGAGACCCCGACGATCATCGCCAGGCTGTAGCCACCGCCGCCGTCCATACCCGCACATCCGGCTGACGGCTTTTAAACCCGCGGCAGGTGACGGTAGCTTTATGTCCGGGCCGCGGCATCATACAGGCATGGACGCCGACGAGGTCATCCGGCGCATCGAGACGGTGGACATCCAGGGCGCGACCGCCGTCGCCCGGACCGGCATCGAGCTGCTGCAGGAGCTGGCCGCGGACGGTGCAGCGGAGGAGCGCATCGAGACGGTCGAGGAGCGGCTGCGGGCGGCGCGGCCGACGGAGCCGCTGCTGTTCAACGCCATCGCGGCCGGGCAGGCGCACGGGTACGACACCGCGCTGCAGCACATCGAGACCGCGCAGGACGACATCGCGGACCGGGCTGCGGCGCTGCTTGCGGAGGAGGGCGTGGAGACGGTGTACACGCACTGCCACTCCTCCACCGTCACCGCCGCGCTGCAGCGGGCGTCGCAGGACCGGGCGCTCGCGGTGCGCGTCACCGAGACGCGGCCGCTGTACCAGGGCCGGGAGACCGCGCGGGAACTGGCGGACGCGGGCATCCCGGTGACGCTGTCGGTCGACGCCGCGGCAGGGAACGCGCTGGCGGAGGCGGACGTGATGCTCATCGGGGCGGACGCCATCGCACCGGACGGCGCGGTGTACAACAAGATCGGGAGCGGCCTGTTCGCCGCCACCGCCGCCCGCCGCGACGTCCCCGTGTACGTGCTCGCGGACGCGTGGAAGCTCGACGGGGACGTGACCGTGGAGGAGCGCGGCCGGGAGGAGGTGTGGGCGGACGCGCCGGACGCGGTGGACGTGCGGAACCCGGCGTTCGAGCGGGTCGCCCCGGGAGACATCACGGGCATCGTGTCGGAGCTCGGGACGCACCGGCCAAACGCATTTATGGATGCGGTCGAAGACGCGTACCCGGAGATAGCGCCATGACAGAGGGAATGCAGTACGAGGACTTCGTGGAGGAGGGCTACGAGCCAGGCGAGGACGAGCTCGTGTGCGACTTCCACCTGGAGCACGTGGAGGACGTGGAGTTCGAGTGGGCGGCCGGGGCGGTCGCCGCGGAGTCGTCCATCGGGACGTGGGAGCCCGGCCTGACCACGATGAACGAGGAGATCCGGGAGCGGGGCGCCACCGTGTTCCGGCTGGAGCCGGATGCGGACCGCATCAGTGTGGCCTACCCGCCGGAACTGTTCGAGGCCGGGAACCTTCCGCAGATACTCAGCTCCATAACCGGAAATATCTACGGGCTTGAGGAGCTGGAGAGATTGCGGCTCGTGGACGTGTCATTCCCGGATCCGATAACGTCGGCGTTCCTCGGGCCACAGCTCGGTATCGAGGCGGTGCGGGAGCGGGCTGGCGCGGTGGACCGGCCGCTGGTCGGCACCATCGTCAAGCCGAAGCTCGGGCTGCACGCGGACGAGCACGCGTCGGTGGCGCACGACAGCTGGATGGGCGGCCTGGACATCGTCAAGGACGACGAGAACCTGGCGTCCATGCAGTTCAACCGGTTCGACGACCGCGTCCGGCAGACACTGGACGCGAAGGCGGAGGCGGAGGACGCCACCGGCGAGCCCAAGATATACTTCCCGAACATCACCGCGCCGGTGGCGGAGATGAAGCGGCGGGCGGACCTGGTGGTGGAC
>JAXINY010000130.1:1937-4422 GCA_034190525.1 Asbonarchaeaceae archaeon (SeqCode)
CCTCCTGGGTGCCGGCGGGGACCTCGCGGTCAAGGTGTTCGACGGCCGCGACCTCGAGGACCTCCGAGCCGACGTCGACGCGGAGTTCGAGTACGTCCGGACGGTCCACCCGGAGGCCTCCCGGGACGCCTCCTCGGAGCTGTACCTGGTCGGAAAACACCGAATCACCGCGCCGGTCGCGGAGATGAAGCGGCGGGCGGACCTGGTGGTGGACGAGGGCGGCGGCTACGTGATGATCGACATCCTCACCGCAGGCTGGTCCGCGGTGCAGGAGATGCGCGAGTACCTCGACGGGCGTGACATCGGCATCCACGCCCACCGCGCCCAGCACGCCGCCTACACCCGGCTGAAGCGGCACGGCATCTCGATGCTGTCCATCGCCAGGTTCGCGCGGCTGGTCGGCGTCGACAACCTGCACGCCGGGTCTGTCGTCGGGAAGATGGAGGGCGGCCGCGAGGAGGTCGAGGAGATATACAGGTTCCTCCGGTCCGACTGGCACGGCCTGGAGACCACCATCCCTGTCGCGTCCGGCGGCCTCCACCCCGGCCTCGTCCCCGACATCGTCGACATCCTGGGCGAGGACCTGGTCATCCAGGCCGGCGGCGGTGTACACGGCCACCCGGACGGCAGCGAGGCCGGCGGCCGGGCGCTGCGGGCGGCCGCGGACGCCGTCGCCGACGACATCCCGCTACAGGAGAAGGCGGACGAGGTGGCGGCGCTGGCGCAGGCGCTGGAGAAGTGGGGGCGGGAGCAGACATGAACGGGGGCGGTGCGACGTGGTGAGCGGCATCGGCCTCCTCGGTGCAGCACTGCTCCCTGTCGCGTGGTTGCTGGAGACGTACCGGACGTACGAGGCCGGCAACCTGGAGGCGGTCGACCCGAAGTTCCCGGCGCTGTACGTGGTGGGAAGCGCGCTCCTCGCCTACCACGCGTTCCAGATCCGGGACCTCGCGTTCATCGTATTGAACGTGGCGATGGCGCTGTTCACCGCCACCGAGCTGGTCCTCCTGCTCCACGTGAAGGGTGAGCACGGATGAGGTTCGACGTCCGAAAGGTCGACATGGAGACCAAGGCACCCATCGTCATCCTGAACGAGGACGATGCGGAGGAGCTCGGGCTTAACCCGCTGGACCGGGTGCAGATAGCGGCGGACGGGGAGGAGGTCGTCGGCATCGTCGACATCACGGAGAACATGGTGGAGCCGGGGACGATGGGAGTGACGGACCGGCTGTCCTACCTCGGTGGCCCGGTCGACCTGTCCGCGGCGCCGAAGCCGGAGTCCGTGCGGCACATCCGGGAGAAGCTGGATGACGAGGAGCTGGACCGGGCCGCGCTCGAGAGCATCGTCGCGGACATCAACGAGAACCGGCTGAACGATGTGGAGCTGGGCGCGTACGTGACCGGGATATACACGAACAACCTGTCGCTCGCCGAGACCCGGCACCTGACCGAGGCGATGACCGATATCGGCGACACGATGACGTGGGCGGACGATGTCATCGCGGACAAGCACAGCATCGGCGGCGTCGCCGGGAACCGCGTCACACCCATCGTCATCCCTATCGTGGCCGCGGCCGGCGTGAGGATCCCGAAGACCTCGTCCCGCGCCATCACCTCGCCGGCAGGGACTGCGGACACGATGGAGGTGTTCTGCGATGTCGAGTTCTCGCTCGACGACATCCAGCGCATCGTCGAGGAGACGAACGGGTGCATGGTGTGGGGCGGGTCGGTGAACCTGTCGCCGGTCGACGACAAGATCATCCGCGCGGAGCACCCGCTGTCCCTCGACCCCGAGGGCCAGGTCATCGCGTCGGTGCTGTCGAAGAAGAAGAGCGCCGGCTCGACGCACGTCGTCATCGACATCCCGTACGGCGAGGGGTCGAAGGTCGATAATCTCCCGGATGCCCGGGACATCGCCCGCCGGTTCAAGGCGGTGGGCGACCACATCGACATGACGGTCGAGTGCACCATCACCACCGGCCGGAAGCCGATCGGGGAGGGTATCGGCCCGGTGCTCGAGGCGCGGGACGTGCTGAAGGTGCTGCAGGGGAACGGGCCGGAGGACCTGAAGCTGAAGAGCCTCCGGCTGGCGCGCATCCTGCTGGAGATCTGCGGTGCGGACGCCGACCCGGACGAACTCCTCGCCTCGGGCGCGGCGGAGGAGAAGTTCCGCGAGATCATCGACGCGCAGGGCGGCGACCCGGACGTGTCCGTGGACGACCTGCAGCCGGGGGAGCACTCCCGCAAGGTGACGGCGGACCGGGACGGCATCGTCGCACACGTCAGCAACGAGCGCATCAGCGATATCGGGCGGCGCGCGGGCGCTCCGAAGCACCACGGCGCCGGCCTGGAGCTCCACCACAACGTCGGCGACATGGTCGAGGCGGGCGACCCGCTCTTCACCGTCTACGCCGAGCAGGCCGCCAACATGGACGAGGTCGAGACAGTGCTCGAGGGCAGCGAGCCGATGCGCATCAGGAGCCGC
>JAXINY010000094.1:0-259 GCA_034190525.1 Asbonarchaeaceae archaeon (SeqCode)
TATCGCACCATTCTCCACAGAGAATGCGTGCTCGAACAGATTTCCACAGCGGAAATCTGTGACGCGGAATTGGGACGCGGAATACGGCCGTTGGCCCCGTCTTATAGACTTATTTCGGGCCAAGCACAATCCCGGCCGGCGCATCTCTCACTCCGTTCGAGCTGCTTGGACCGCCATCTTCCGGCGGCAGAAGCCGATGCGGCGCATCCGTTCTCAGTCCAGATCGGTGATGTCGGCGAGGACGTGGAGGAAGTACACC
>JAXINY010000094.1:269-4405 GCA_034190525.1 Asbonarchaeaceae archaeon (SeqCode)
GGTGTCGAGCACCGGCATCGCGTGGGCGAGACCGATGCTGCCGAGCGCCATCCCGGCGGCGAACACCAGGAACGCTCCCAGCAGCGCCTTGAGGGCGACCTGTGCGCGGCCGTGCGGGAAGGTCATGGCGATGGTCGCCTCGTCGACCGCCCGGAGGTTCCGGAGGATGCCGAGCGTGTAGTACAGCTTGCCGAGCGCCAGCACGGCGCCCGCGGCGCCGAACGCGACCTGCTCCAGCGTCATGCCAACCGCCTCCGCCACCGGTACATCACTGCCAGCGGGGCAAGGAAGAACAGCAGCACAGCGGTCTCACCACCGGTCACGAGGTCGTGGCGGCCGGCAGCGCCGCCAGCAGCGATGAGCAGGAACCCCGCGAGGAGGACGATCTCGCCGCCGATGAGCATCCGCAGGTCGTGGATGATGCGGTCGGCGTTCAGCTCCAGGTCGATCTGCGCCTGGCGTCCGCGTGCCGCCACCCGCCGCACCAGGCCGAACGTCAGGATGGCGGCGGCCGCCGCCAGAAGTGCCATGCCGGCGCGTAGCAGTACGTGCATCGATGTGCTCCGGGAGGTCACTCGATGAGGAGCAGGTCGTCCTCCTCGTCCTCGAACGCCTCCCGCGTGTTCGGGGACTGCTCCCCGGCCGGCTCGAGGTCCTCGTCCGGCTCCATCTCCTCCAGATCCTCCCCGGCCCCGAACTCCTCGTATTCCTCCTCGTCGAGCCCGGCAAGTTCCTCGCTCGTTTCCTCCGATTCGTCCGTCTCCGGCCGGATATCAACGTCGTCCTGCATGTTCCACCCTCCTCCGGTGAAGTGTTTAAATACCTTACCGTCGGCCGGCCACAATATTTATAGCAATCCCGTCCCAGACGTGCGGCATGGAAAGCGATCTCGGACCGCACGCCAAGGACACGCTGTGTGAATTCTGCTCCATCGAACTCGACCGCGTCGCCGAAACCGCCGCACTGACCGGCCGCGACCTCGACCTGCTGCGGCGGCCGCGGCGCCGGATGAACGTCAACATCCCTGTGCGGATGGACGACGGCAGCGTCCAGGTCTTCCCGTCGTTCCGCACCCAGTACAACGACGCCCGCGGCCCGACCAAGGGCGGCATCCGGTTCCACCCCGGCGTCGGCGAGGACGAGGTCGAGCAGCTGGCGTTCCTCATGACGCTGAAGTGCGCGGTCGTCAACATCCCCTACGGCGGTGCCAAGGGCGGCGTCATCGTCGACCCGGACGACCTGTCGGAGGCGGAGCTCGAGCGGCTGTCCCGGGCGTACATCAAGGCCTACCACGAGCACATCGGGCCGGAGAAGGACATCCCGGCGCCCGATGTCAACACGGACGGGACGATCATGGCGTGGATGCTGGACGAGTACGAGAGCATCGAGGGCGAGAAGGCGCCCGGCGTCATCACCGGGAAGCCGCCGAAGCTCGGGGGGAGCAAGGGCCGCGAGTACGCGACATCGCTCGGCGGCGCGTTCGTCCTCGAGGAGTTCGCCGACGACCAGGGGATGGCGATGGACGGCCTCGAGGTCGCCATCCAGGGCTTCGGGAACGTCGGCTCCCACCTCGCCCGGTTCCTGCACGACCGCGGGGTGGATGTCGTCGCGGTCAGTGACGCCGAGGGCGGCATCCACGACCCGGACGGCATCGACATCCCGACACTCTTCGAGACGTACGAGGGGAACGGCGACCTCGTGGAGCTGGACGGCGTCACGGAGATAACGAACGACGACCTCCTCACGATGGATGTCGATGTCCTCATCCCGGCGGCCATCGAGGACCAGATCACGGGGGACAACATGAAGGACATCCAGGCCGACGCCATCCTCGAGATGGCGAACGGGCCGACGACACCGCAGGCCGACGAGTACCTCGCCGAGAACGGCATCCCAATCGTGCCGGACATCCTGGCGAACGCCGGCGGGGTCACGGTCTCCTACTTCGAGTGGCTGCAGAACATCGCCAACGAGTACTGGACCGTTGACCGCGTCGAGGACAAGCTCGAGACCTACATGCGGCGGGCGTTCGACGAGACACGGGAGATGCGGGAGGAAGAGGAGGGGGACACGACGCTGCGCGAGGCAGCCTACATCCGCGCCGTCGACCGCGTCCTCGAGGCCGAGCAGGCGCGCGGCCGGATGGAGCGGTAGTCACTCCGAGCCCATCCCTTCCTCCTCCCGCCGCAACCCCTCGTAGTACCGGTCGATGATGTCGAAGATATCGCTGACAGGGCCGCTCTCGTCGTCACCGTCGTCAGTCATGGCCGCCACCCATCGACCCGCGCTGCCACACCATCTGATGGTGTATCAGCAGGAAGAGCCCGGCCCACAGCAGGGCGAGCCCGAACACGCGCTGCAGCAGTGACGCACCCGATACAAGCAGGTAGAGGCCGATGAGCGTGGCGGCAACCAGCAGGCCCCGTGTAAGCAGGACGCCGCCGCGCTCCACCACCTCGCCCGTGTCCATGCAACGTCTAGGCGGGTGGAGCGTCTTAAACCTTCATCCTGGCCGGGTGGTCGAGCGGCGGGTTCCCGTCCAGGCAGATTTCGCAGATGTACCGGCCGCCCTCCCGCACGCTCAGCCGCGCCTCCATGCACACGTCGCACCGGTCCGACACCCGCGGCTGGCGCTTCCCGCTTCGTGCCATACACACATATTAGCACCGCCACTTAATAGCGATTTTTATACATGAACGGAAACGACGTCTCGAATACTTCACGTCTACAGTTATCCGACCGTTCTGTTCACATCTATGTTACATCTCCCGTTAGTACGCCGGTATCAGTATTCGATGCTCCACTCCCGGTAGCGCTCCAGCATCGTCTCGTCCGTCTTCGGCTCGATGGTGTCGAGCGCGGCCGAGAAGTCGTCCATCGTGAGCGGCCGCGTCTCCAGGTCGTAATCCTGCACCTCCTCCACCGGCCGCTCGGACAGCTGCTCCAGCTCCGGGTTCTCGGCGTCGATCATCCGGCGCACCGCGTCCTTCGCAAGGTTCTTCACCTCGCGGCCGGAGAAGTTCCGGTCCACGCACCGCTCCGCCACCGCGGCGAGGTCAGCGTCGACATCGACCCCGTCATCGACGGTGTTCAGCGCGAGGATGCGCTCCGCGGTGCCCGCGTCCGGCAGCGGCACGTAGATGGCGCGCTCCATCCGGGAGAGCACGGCCGGGTCGAGATCCCACGGCGCGTTCGTCGCCCCGATGAACATCAGCTCCTCGTTCTCCGCGTCGAACCCGGACAGCTCCGTCAGCAGCGTCGAGAGGACGCGCCGGGACGCCTCGTCCATCTGCCCGCCGCGCGAGAACGCCACAGCGTCCAGCTCGTCGAAGAACACGATGCTCGGTGAGGACTCGCGGGCGCTCGCGAAGATGGAGGAGATAATCTTCCCGGACTCGCCGTAGTACTTGGACAGCGCCTGCGACAGCTTCACGTTGTAGAACGGGTAGTCGTGGCTCCCTGCAACGGCGGAGGCAAGCAGAGACTTGCCGGTGCCGGGCGGCCCGTACAGGAGGATGGTGTGCAGCTGCTCCACCGCGTCGGGCTTGTCCTGGATGGCGGCGAGCGCGAACGACTCCCGCAGCTCCTCCTTCGTCCCCTCCAGCCCGGCGACATCGTCCCACGACACGTCGGTCTCCTGCAGGAACCGGTCCGCGTCCGCGGGCACCTCGTCCCCGCCCGACTCCCGCTCCGTGGTCACGTCGCGCTCCAGCGAGCTGCTCTCCCCGAGCAGGTTGTCCCGCAGCTCGTAGTACTTCTCCGCCAGCTCCTGCTTCTTCTCCTGGTTCTCCCCCCTGGCGTTCTTCGCCTGCTCCATGAGGATGTCGCCGCACTGCTCGTAGTACGACGCGGCGGATGTCACGTTGCCCTCGTCCAGCGCCTCCTCCGCCTTCTGCTTCGACTCCCTGAACAGCGTCCGGAGCTTTTTCTCATACAAAGCCCCTCACCTACTCCTCGACGTCCTGGACCCGCTTCGTGTCGCGCTCCTGGAGGGCGTGCTCCACCGCTTCCTCGGTCCCCATCTCTTCCTCGAGGTTCTTCACGTCCTCGGCCTGCTGGATGATCTCGTCAACGCGCTCGTTGTCGATGTCCTCCGGGCTGAGCTGGCCGCTGAGAAGGGAGTTGAGCTGGTCCCA
>JAXINY010000018.1:0-4353 GCA_034190525.1 Asbonarchaeaceae archaeon (SeqCode)
AGCAGGAGATTAACGACAACGAGGAGATCGATGTCCACGGCCTCGAGTTCACCGGGAAGGACATGGTCGAGGCGGTGAAGACGCGGCGCGCCGACAAGCGGTACCGGGCGACGGTCGCGCTGGACGACCCGGTCAGCGAGGAGGACCTGGAGCGGCTCGCGGATCTGGTCGGCACGGTGGAGCAGGCGACACCGACCCGGGTGGAGCACCGGCGCGCCGACAGGACCCGTGAGCGCGAGGTGTACGACGTGGACTGGGAGCGCGTGGACGACACCACCATCGAGCTCGAGGTCGCCGCGGCCGCGGGCACATACATCAAGGAGCTCATCTCCGGGGACGAGGACAAGACCGAGCCGTCCGTCGCCCAGCTCCTCGGCACCGGTGCAGAATGCGAACAGCTGGACGTCATCGCTATCGGCGACGACGCCCGCTGAGCCGCAGTCCCTCCCGCTCCAGCTCCGTCTCGAGGTCCGCGACCGCGGTCCGGACCCCGTCGTCGCGCAGCCGGTCTCCCGGCCCCGTCCCTGCCTGCGCCTCCGCACTGCGCCGCACCGCGATGCCGACCGCGGTGGAATCGTTCTCCGGCGACACCAGGTAGCCGACGTCCACGTACCGGTCCGCGTCGCAGGCCAGGTCGACCGCCGCCACGGCCTTCGCCTCCGCACCGTCCAGCATCCGCAGCGGCATCGCCGGCGTGTCGAACCCGCCGACGCGGACGAGGCACTCGTACCACAGCAGGTCGTGCCGCGACCGCTCCACCGCGCGGTCCACCCGCTGCAGCAGCTCCTCGTTCGCGTCCCGGTGCGGCAGGTCGACCGGGAGCGGCACCTGCTCCACCCGGTACGTCGGGGTCGTGTCGTCGTCACATGCGTACGCCATCGCCCGCAGCTCCAGCTCCCGGCCGTCCGCCAGCGCGTCGAACAGTGCGGCGGGGCTGCGGTGCGGGTCGTCCACCGCGGTCCCGAGGTGATCGGTCCAGTCCCGCGGCACCGCCGGGTCGGTGTACGCGTCCGCCTCCAGGGGTGTCCCGTCAACACGCTGCTCCGGCAGGACCACGTCAACGCTGTACACCGGGCTGCGGTCGCCGGGCGCCGTCGCCGCGACCGCGTCATCGGCCGCCGCGTAGCCCTGGCGGGAGAACCGGTCCACCGCGTCCCGGGCCGCCGCCACGGGGGTGTCGTAGTCCGGGACGGCGATATCGACCGCGGGAACGGCGTCCGGGTCGGCGGTCCGTCGCACGGGGGAAACCACCGGGTCCGAGGCTTAAACAGGTTCCGCCCGGCGCGACGTGAACACTAATAAAGGTCCGCCCGGAGGTACGCGTATGGCGCAGAAGAGCAGCGGCACGCGGCACGGCACCCGCCGGAAGCTCGCGACCGACGGCGGCAACCGCGGTGAGATCGCGGGCCGGCTCCGCCGGTTCGAGGAGGGTGACCGCGTCCGCATCGACGTCGACCCGCGCGTGCAGGACGGGATGCCGCATCCACGGTTCCACGGCCGGACGTGCGAGGTCGTCGAGTCGGACGGGGCGAGCTGCGTCGTCGCGCTGACCGACGGCGGGAAGCAGAAGGAGTTCGCCGTCCGCCCGGTCCACCTGTCGGAGGCATGATACCCATGGATATCGAATCACGCACCCCTGTCAGCGGGACCGAGGTCCGCGCACAGCTCGAGGAGGTGGAGGACCGGAACGAGGTGCAGCGCACCACCTTCGAGCACCTCACCAAGCACCTCGCGGTGCACGATACGGAGACGCTGGCGGAGCTGAAGGAGGAGATCTCCGGCCTGAACAGCTTCCGGGAGGAGCACGTCCTGAAGATCATCGAGACCCTGCCCCGCAGCGAGCAGGAGGTGGCCGCGCTGTTCTCCAAGGAGCGCATCAAGCTGGACGACGACGAGGTCCAGCAGGTCGTGGACTTCGCGGAGTCCATCGGGTCGCGGTAACCTGGGTGGTACCATGAAGGATGAACACGCTATCGTTCTGGACTATCTCGAGCATGGCCGGCCCGGCGGCCCGTCGAAACCGGTCGCACAGGTCGTCGGCACGGAGAACTTCAACCTCCTCGAGGTCGTGCCGCAGGAGGACGTCCGCCTGAACGCGGGCGACGAGGTGTACATCGGGGAGGGCGACCGCGACGAGGTGCGGTACATCAAGGGCAAGATAACGACGCACGAGCTGACGCAGACCGCCAAGTCAGAGCTGGAGTACGTGCTCGAGGACCTGGTGGAGGAGAACGAGGACGACTTCGTCGAGTTCTTCAACGAGGCCGAGCCGCTCACCCCGCGGCAGCACGCGCTCGAGCTGCTGCCGAGCATCGGGGAGAAGCACATGTGGGAGATCCTGGACGAGCGCGACGACAACGGCGACTTCGCGTCGCTGGACGATATCAAGGAGCGCGTCGACCTGCTGCCGGATCCGCGCGGCATCCTCGTGAAGCGGCTGATGCAGGAGCTGTCGGGCGACGAGAAGCACTACCTCTTCACGGTCCCGCCGAAGGACAGGGACTGACACCGGTTTTATAAACGTGTGATACGCTTCAGGTGAAGTCCGCGATACCATGGACTACTGCGACGACTGCGGCGGCATCATCGTCCCGGAGAAGAGCGGGGAGGAGACATCGTTCCAGTGCCGGAGCTGCGGGAAGGCGTACGAGAAGACCGGCGGCGAGCTCGAGATCCGGGAGGAGAGCGAGACCGACGGGAAGCAGATAACCGTGGGTGGAGACGATCAGGAGAGCCGCCCCACCACCGACGAGGAGTGCGAGGAGTGCGGGAACGACACCGCGTACTGGTGGACGGAGCAGACCCGATCAGCGGACGAACCCCCGACACGGTTCTACCGGTGCACCGAGTGCGGCGAGACCTGGCGGGAGTACGACTAAGAGGTGAGCCCTTCCCTCTTAGGAGGGTTGGTTCCACTCTCGCTCCCTTCGGTCGCTCGAGTCCATGAAAGGGCGTCTGTTCTCTCTCACCTAGGAAACAGCTGGGTTTTCCCGTATGACCTTCTCGTTCCCCTCGAACCACGGCGGCGCCATGATGAGAAGTAGCTGCATCTGTCCAGAGTACGTGTATTCAACGCCCGGTGGGACTTCCACGAAATCGCTCTCCTCTACCGCGTGTTTGGCTCCGTCGATGGTGAACGTTCCCGTCCCATCGAGGACGTAGTAGGCGTGCGTGATTTCCTGACTGACGATGACGGTGTCATGTCCCTGTTCCACGTCGACGTAGTAGACCTCGAAGTCATCGTTGTCGGTCGGGAACTGGTAGCCGGTGAGACCGTCCTGGTCAAAAGCTGGTTCGTCGGGACTGTCATGGATATAGTTCACTGTGATCATCCCAGGAAGTCGTCGCGGTACACCCGGAGCAGGGCGAGGAAGAACCCGAGGACGAGGGGGCCGAGGACGACGCCGAGGACGCCGAACATGGACAGGCCGCCGATGACCCCGACCATGACCACGAGCGGGTGGATGCGGCCGCGCGACCCGACCACGCGGGCGCGGATGAGGTTGTCGCCGACGGTCGCCACCAGGCCGCCGTACACCAGCAGCGCCGCACCTACCAGCACCTGGTCCTGCAGCAGGATGAGGTACAGCCCGGCCGGCGCCCACACCAGGAAGTTCCCCACCAGCGGGATGATGCCGAGCAGCACCATGACGAACGTCCAGAAGAACACGTCAGGGATGCCGACCAGCCACAGTCCGGCGCCGACCAGGATGCCCTGCAGGAGGGCGGTGAGCAGGTGGCCGATGAGGATGGCCTCGGACATTGTGTCCAGCTCCGTGATGAGCGTGTCCTCCTGCTCCTCCGGCAGCGGCACCAGGTCGCGGACGCGCTGCACGGCGACGTCACCGCGCTTGAACAGGTAGAACATGGTCACTGCCATGATGAACACGCCGATGAACGCCTCCAGCACCGTGGAGATGATGCCGGGCAGCTCCCCGGATATCAGCCGTCCGCCCTCCAGGAACGCGTCCCGGATGCCCTGCTCGATGTCCACCTCCTCCCCGGTGAACTCGAGGATGGTCGCCTCCAGCGCCGCGGTGTCGATGTACTCCGTGGACGACGTCCCGACCGCGACCAGCGCCTCCTGCCCCTGCGTGATGACACGCTCCGTGAGGACGATGGACGGCACCACCGCCACCAGGAGCAGCACCGTGAGCGCCAGCACCGCGGCCACGGACTCGTTCCCGACCTGCGCCGCGATACGCGTGTACAGCGGGTAGGCGATGTAGACGAGGACGACCGCACCGATGAGGTAGTACAGGAACGGCGCCACCAGCATGTAGCTCAGGACGCCGAACAGGACGATGAGCCCGAGCAGGAACCCGGTGCGGGTGCGGTCCGACGGTGCCATGC
>JAXINY010000008.1:0-4326 GCA_034190525.1 Asbonarchaeaceae archaeon (SeqCode)
GGCCAGCCGTTCAGCGTGAGCACCAGGTCGTTCAGATCTTTCTGCGCGCGGACGCCGCCGAACCCGCCGCCGGACACGGTGACGAACGAGAACGGCATGTCCTCGTACTCGGGGTAGAGGTAGTCGATCAGGTTCTTGAGGGCGCCGGGGTAGGAGTGGTTGTACTCCGGCGACACAAGGACGATGCCGTCCGCGTCCTCCACCAGCTGCCCGAACTCCTCCACGTCCTCCGGCGGGTCGCCGGGGTCGGCGTACCGCCGCGTCGCCAGCAGCGGGACGTCGCGCTCGACCATGTCGTACAGCGTGGCGTCGTGGCCGGCGTCCTCCAGGCGCTCCGTGACGTGGCGGGCGGCGTGGATCGACCTGCGGCCGTCCCGGACGGTCCCCTCGACCACGAGAAACGTCAGTTCATCGCTCATAGCGGTAGCTTTATTATGCGGGACCAGCTTCTTAAGGAGCATGGAGTTCATCCAGGAGCCGTCGGTCGAACGGTTCCAGGTGCTCGACAGCGACGGCACCATCGTCGACGAGGACGGTATGCCGGACCTGTCGGACGACGAGCTCCTCGACCTCTACCGGTACATGGTGCTCGGGAAGCGTGCGGACGAGAAGTGCCTGAAGCTGCAGCGGCAGGGCCGGATGGGGACGTACGCCTCCGCACGCGGCCAGGAGGCGGCGCAGGTCGGGTCCGCGTACGCCCTCCGCGACGAGGACTGGATGTTCCCGTCGTTCCGCGAACTGCCGGTGTGGCCGGTCCGCGACCTGCCGCTGTCGATGCTCATCCAGTACTGGCAGGGCGACGAACGCGGGCAGCAGATCCCCGCGGAGAGCAACGACTTCCTCGCCGCCGTCCCGGTCGGGACGCAGATCCCGCACGCCGCCGGCTGCGCCTGGGCGTCGAAGAAGCGCGGGGAGGACGCCGCCACGCTGGTGTACTTCGGGGACGGCGCCACCAGCGAGGGCGACTTCCACGAGGGCCTGAACTTCGCCGGCGTGTTCGACCTGCCGGTCGTGTTCCTCTGCCAGAACAACCAGTACGCCATCTCCTTCCCCCGCGAGAAGCAGACCGCGGCCGACTCCCTGGCACAGAAGGCGGTGGCATACGGCATCGACGGCATCCAGGTCGACGGGAACGACGTCCTCGCCATGTACGCCGCAACGCAGCGGGCGCTGGAGACGGCGCGGGACGGCGACCCGGTGCTCATCGAGGCGTACACCTACCGGCTGGAGGACCACACGACCGCGGACGACGCGGACCGGTACCGCAGCGAGGACGAGGTCGAGGAGTGGAAGGAGAAGGACCCCATCGACCGGTTCGAGACCTACCTCAAGGCGGAAGGCGTGCTGGACGGGGAGCGGATGGAGGAGATACGGCAGGAGGCGGAGGAGCGCGTTGACGAGGCGGTCGAGGAGGCGGAGGCCGTGGAGGAGCCGGCGCTGGAGGACATGTTCGCGTACATGTACGACGAGATGCCGCCGCGACTGGAGAACGAGCTGGATGAGCTGCGGGCGGTCGAGACAGCCGGAGGTGACGGCCAGTGAGCGAGATGAACCTCGTTGAGGCGGTGCGCAGCGCGATGGACACGGAGATGGATCGGGACGAGGACGTGCTCGTCATGGGCGAGGACGTGGGCGTGGACGGCGGCGTGTTCCGGGCGACGGAGGGCCTGCTGGACGCGTACGGCGAGGACCGGGTCATCGACACGCCGCTGAGCGAGTCCGGCATCGTCGGAACGGCGATCGGGCTGGCGGTGCGCGGGTTCCGACCGGTCGTGGAGATCCAGTTCATGGGGTTCACCTACCCTGCGTTCGACCAGGTCATCTCGCACGTCTCCAGGATACGGAACCGGTCGCGGGGCGCGTACGAGTGCCCCATGGTGGTGCGGGCGCCGTACGGCGGCGGCATCCACGCCCCGGAGCACCACTCGGAATCGACCGAGGCGCTGTACGCGCACACGCCCGGTGTCAAGGTCGCCATCCCGTCCACCCCGTCCGACGCGAAGGGGCTGCTGGCGAGCGCCATCCGCGACCCCGACCCGGTCATGTTCTGGGAGCCCAAGAAGATCTACCGCGCGTTTAAAGAGGAAGTGCCGGACGGGGAGCACACCGTGCCGCTCGGCGAGGCGAACGTCGTGGAGGAAGGAGAGGATGTGACGGTGATAAGCTGGGGCGCGATGCTGCGGCCGGTGCTGGAGGCGGCGGAGGGGGTGGACGCGTCAGTGGAGGTGGTCGACCTGCGCAGCATGACCCCGCTGGACATGGACACCATCAGCGACAGCGTGCAGAAAACCGGCAGGGTCGTCATCGTCCACGAGGCACCGAAGACCGCGGGGATGGGTGCCGAAGTCGCGGCGACCATCGCGGAGCGGACGGACGACCTGTTCTCACTGGAGGCGCCCATCACCCGTGTCACCGGGTTCGACACCGTGTTCCCGCTGTACAAGCTGGAGGAGGACTACCTGCCCGGCGTCGACCGGGTCAAACAGGGCATCGAGGAGACGGTGAGCGTGTGATGGAGGACGTGAAGCGTGGGCGCGGCGGGCTGCGGATGCCGGCCATCGGTCTCGGCACGTGGAAGATGCGCGGCCGGGAATGCATCGACGCGGTCGAACGCGCCGTGGAGATGGGGTACCGGCACGTCGACACCGCGCAGGCGTACGAGAACGAGGACGCGGTCGGGAACGGGCTGGCGAACGCGGACGTGGACCGGGAGGACGTGTTCCTCACGACCAAGGTGTGGCGGACGGAGCTCGGACGCGACGACGTGCTGCGGACGACGCAGGAAAGCCTTGAACGCCTCGGGACCGACTACGTCGACCTGCTGCTGGTGCACTGGCCGAACGAGGACGTGCCGCTGGAGGAGACGCTGGAGGCGATGCTGGCGCTGAAGGAGGAGGGACGGGTGCGGCACATCGGGGTCAGCAACTTCACCGTCGACCTGCTGCGGCAGGCGCTGGACGTGACGGACGCGATCGCCTGCAACCAGGTGGAGATGCACCCGTTCCAGCAGCAGCGGGAGATGGTGGAGTTCTGCCGCGAGCACGACATGGTTCTGACGGCGTACAGCCCGCTGGCGCGGGGAAACGTGGTGGAGAACGAGACACTGCAGCGCATCGGGCGGCGGCACGACGCGTCCGCGGCGCAGGTGGCGCTGCGGTGGCTCATCCAGCAGGAGCCGGTCGCGGGCATCCCGAAAGCCGTGCCGGAGGAGTACCAGCGGGAGAACCTGGCAGCGCTCAATGTCGAGCTGGACGACGAGGAGATGCAGGCCATCTTCGACATCAAGCACCGGTCGAAGTTCGTCGACCCCGGCTTCGCACCGTGGTAAGTGCTAGACCGCGGGAAGGAGGTATACGTGGACAAGGTGGGCGGTCGCGGCGACGGCGACCGGCACGGTCAGGTTGTCGTCAAGCAATACCGTTATCCTCTCGGCGTCGATGCTCTCCACGACCATCCCGGCGAACGCGGCGACGACCGCGGTCACGAGCGGGAGGAACAGGGCGGCGATGGCGGCGGTCGCCAGGAACCCGGCCGCGAACCCTTCCACGTCCTTCACCGGGTTGAGCGGGTTGTCGACGCGGCCGTACCGCTTCCCGACGAGGTGGGAGAGGCTGTCGCCGGCGACCAGCGCCCCGATGGCGGCGAGCGCGGCGGGGCGCGGGAAGGATGCGGCGACGAGTGTGACCCCGGCGAGCGAGGACAGCGCTCCCTTGCCGGGGAACGCGTCCTGGTGGTGGTCGCGCTCGAACAGGTCCAGCAGCCGGTGGACGCCGGGGATGCGGCGGTGCCGCGCCGCCACGGAGACACCGATGCCGGCGAGGAGTCCGGCGGCCGCGAGCGCAACGGGGTACCGGCCGGTGTACACCAGCCCGAACGCGACCGCACCGGCGACGACGTGGAACAGCTTCCGCCGCGTCTCGAACCGCATGCACACGCCCGGGAAGTCAGCCCTCTTTAACCTTTCTTGTACCGGTACAGGAGCGGCCGTACAACACCTTTAAATTGGAGCCGGCCAACATTTCCACATGCCGCGCGACACCGTCGCCGAGTTCAGCGTCGAGAAGGTGCAGGTGCTGGACGCGGACGGGGCGGTGGACGAGGAGCTTCTCCCGGACCTGTCCGACGAGGAACTGCTGGAGATGTACCGGGTGATGAAGCGGTCGCGGCGGCTGGACGAGAAGGCGATATCGCTGCAGCGCCGCGGCGAGATCGGGACGTACGCGCCGGCCATCGGGCAGGAGGCGGCGCAGGTCGGAAGCGCCCATGCGCTGCAGGAGGAGGACTGGATGGTGCCATCGTTCCGGGAGCAGCCCGCGTACCTGGCGC
>JAXINY010000135.1:0-4214 GCA_034190525.1 Asbonarchaeaceae archaeon (SeqCode)
CGCACCGGCGTAGAACGCTGTCAGCGCCGGGAACAGCGCAGGGTTCACCTGCGTGACCGATGCCGCGAGCGCGTACAGCGCCGCCCCGGTGAACGCGCGGGAGAGAAGGTTCACCGCGAACACCTCGAGCAGCTCCGCGTAGGACAGCACGGGGTCGATGGGGTCGCGGCCCAGCAGCTCCAGGCCGCGGTTCATCACCGGGTAGAACACGCGCGGGTGGACCGCCACCAGTCCGGCCGGCACCGCCACGAGCAGTGGGAGGTAGGTGAGGACGCTGCTCGCGGGGAGGTAGAACGGGGCGACAGCGAAGAACAGGAGGAGTGCCACGATGACCGCCGACCCGGCGTTGATGACCGTGCCGACCGCCGTCACCGTCTTCGGCACGTCCTCGTCCTCCGCCCAGTACGCGATGCCGAGGAAGTGCCAGAACCCGCCCGGGATGTACGACGCGACCTGGAACATGGAGATGAGCCGCATCGCGTCCAGGAACGGCAGGTCGTGGCCGACCGCGCGCATCACCATCCTCCACGTGTACCGGCCGACCAGCATCCCCGCCCACAGCAACGCCGCGGCCGCGAGCAGCCACGCGTACTCCACCCGCGCCAGGTACTGGAGCACCTGCGGCAGGTCATCGCTGAGGAGGCGGGCGATGATGGCGCCGGACAGCAGGATGACCGCGGCCTGCGACAGCTGCCTGATGCGGCGGTTCATGGTATCATCCGAGCAGCTCGTGGTTCACGCGGAACACGATGACCGACGGCCGTTTCCGCGGCCCGAACCCGCGGACCGGCTGGAACGCGTCGCTCTGCTGCACGATCCGCAGGTACCATCGTGGCTGCGTGCTCTCCCACCGGTCCACCTCCACGTATGTCACGTTCTGCTCCGTCAGCACCCGGTAGAACTCGTCCGTCGACTTGATGGAGCCCGCGTGGATGGTGGTCCGATCGGAGAAGAACCGGATCTGGTTGCTGGACCCGGCGATGACGACCGCGTCCTCCGCCGAGTTCTGCCGGATCCACTTCCCGGCCTCCTCCAGCCCCGTGAACCCGTTCGCCGAGGAGGAGATCATCGCGGCCCCGGTCTGGAACATAACCGCCGCGGAGGCGACGAGGACGAGGGCGAACACGACGTTCGCGGCGCGCTCGTTCTTCGCCGCCGCGATGTCGCGGAGCCGGTACACCGCGTAGCCCGCGACCACCGCGGCCATCGGGTGGAACGGGAGGAAGTACCGGTTCAGCGTCTTCTGCGACAGGACGACGAACGCGGTGGCGAGGAACACCAGCGGGATGGTCATCCGCCGGTCACGGTAGATGTATGCGAATACGAGGCCGAGGCCGAGCAGCAGCGCCGCCGGGAGGCCCATCGTGTTCGGCAGCTGGGTGAGGTGGAACCCGATGCCGCTGACGAACCCGCCGAGCGCGCCAGCGCCGCCTCCGCCTGCACCGCCGCCACCGCCGGCACTGAGGTACTTCCCGAGGAAGACCTGGACGATGCCGATGAACCCGACCGTCAGCAGGTTGCGCACCTCCCACAGCCCG
Organism: Asbonarchaeaceae archaeon (SeqCode); assembly: GCA_034190525.1. GTDB lineage: Archaea > Nanohalarchaeota > Nanosalinia > Nanosalinales > Nanohalalkaliarchaeaceae > JALIDP01. The sequence continues at coordinate 1,539 of JAXINY010000135.1, forward strand.
TACAGCCCGGCGGTGATGGCGGCGCCGTACCAGTACCGTTTCTTGAGGAAGAGGACGCCACGCTCCTTCCACAGGTAGTAGATGAACAGGGCTGGGAGGACGACGATACCGGTCAGCTTGGTGAGCAGGGTGAACCCCGCCGCCGCGAACATGGCATAGAAACTCCACGCCTCCTCCCTGGTCTCCGTCCGCGCCCAGAAGTACAGCGTGAGCGCGACGAAGAACGTGCCGGGCACGTCGGTGAGGACGCGCGTCGAGTAGAACATGTGGATGGGGAGCACCGCCATGAGCGTGCCCGCGGCGATGCCAGCCCACTCGTCGAACAGCTCCCGCCCCGTCAGGAATACAGTGGCGACGGTCAGGGCGGCGAGGACGTTCGTCGTCACCATCCCCGCGACCGCCTTGACCCCGAGGAACAGGTACGAGACCGCGATGAGGGTGTAGAAGACGAACGGGTGCTTCCACATGACCCTGTCCGGGGCGTAGCGGAAGCCGTTGCCGTGCAGGAAGTTCTTCGCGATGAGGAGGGCGCGGCCCTCGTCGATCCAGAACCCGTGCTGGGCGAAGAGCCAGCGGACCGCGAACGCGGCCACGAAGAACCCTGCTGCGATGAGGGCGGGGCGGCTTGCCAGCACCGAACGTGCACGCGCCGCCGCCTCGTGCATATCGATATCCGGCCTATCCACCGCGCTGCACCTCCTGCAGGATCTCCTCCATGATCTCCCGGTGCCGCTTCAGCATGTCCGCCAGCAGTCCGAAGACAAGGGTCAGTGCGCCGGCGACGCCGAGCAGGACGACGAGCAGGCCGCGGCCGACCAGCTCGAAGCTCCCGGTCGCGAGGAAGTTGCTGGCCACCTGGTACCCGGGAACCGCGGCCAGGAGGAAGAACCCGAGCGCGATGAGGGAGAACGTCCGCATGGGCTTGTAGTCCCTGTACGCCCTTATAACGATGCGGGTGGCGCGGGAAACATACGATGGCAGGGAGGACACCAGCCGCGACCCGCCGCTGTCCCGCTCGTAGAACGTGATGGGGACCTGCTCGATGGTGTATCCGTCGTGCGCCGCCTGGATGAGCGTCTCCTGCACGTAGGTGTAGGACGACATCACCGTCCACTGCGCCGCGAGCTCCGGGGTGAACGCGCGGTAGCCGGACTGCGCGTCGCGGATGCGGTGCTCCGCGAGCACGCTCGTGACGAGGGAGCCGAGCGTGTTCCCGAGCTTGTTCGGCAGCGACTTGTAGTCGAGCGACATCACCTGCCGGTCGCCCACCGCCAGGTCCGCGTCGCCCGCGGCGACAGGGCCGATGAGGTCCGGCATCTCCGCCGGCTCGTACTGGCCGTCCGCGTCGATGTTGACGATGATGTCCGGGTCGTGGTCGAGGGCGTGCCGCATCGCCGACGCGAACGTCCTCCCGAGCCCGCGGTTGGTCCGGTGCGAGTACACGACGGCGCCCGCCTCCTCCGCCACTTCGGCGGTCCGGTCGGTGGAGCCGTCGTCCATCACGATGATATCGTGGTCGTATCCTTCCTGCTCCAGCACCGCTCGGCAGTCCTCCACGACCTCTGCGACCGTCTCCTCCTCGTTGTACGCCGGGATGGTGACGCAGACCTTCATGGTATCACGCGAACACCGCGAACGCCGCCGCGACGATGGCCGCCTCCACCAGGATGGCGTACCACACGAGGCGGCGCTCCGTCACACCGAGCCGCATGAACACGTGCGTCAGGGAGTAGATGCGGTCGTGCTGTGGTTTGAGGGTGCCGTCCTCCTGCAGCTCGCCGAGGGAGGACGCCTGGAACCGGCTGCGGAGCTTCAGGAAGGCCTCGACGATCCACGGCAGGAACACGACGGCCGCGAACAGCTCCACGTTCGCGATGACCGCTGCTGACACGTAGGCTGCACCGACCGCGTACGTGAGGGAGTCGCCGGGCAGGATGCGCGCCGGGTACCGGTTGTAGTAGAAGAACGCGAGCAGCGGCGCCGCCATCCCCCAGGCGATGACCGCGCCCTCGACCGCGCCGTGCAGGAACGCGAACGTGCCCACCGCGGCGAGCGCCACCGCGCCCAGCCCGGATTCCAGCCCGTTCTGCCCTGCAAGCATGTTCGCCGCGTTCACCACGCACGTGACCGCGACCGGGACGAGCAGCAGCGGGTACAGCAGCCCGAACTCCACCGCGCCGAGGAAGGGGAGGTGCATCACCGTGGTCCCGGCCTTCACCGCCATGAGGGGGAGGGCGGCGATGACCGGGGCGAGGAACTTGTACCGCTGCGCCAGTCCCACCCGGACCTGGTGGTTCCCCTTCTCCTCCACCCCGCTCCGGTCGACATGGATATCGTCGATGAGGCCGATGAACGCGATGATGAACGTGGACGAGAGCGCCGCCAGCACCAGTTGGATGTCCGCGGCCGGCGATGCGGGGACGAACGTCGTCAGCCCGATGTACAGGCTGACCGCTGCCAGGAAGCCGAAGATGACCGCGACCCCGCCCGAGGTCGGGAGCTCCGGCTGCTCCTGCTTCTGCTGGTCGATGCCGACGATGCCCGAGGACCGGAGGAACCGCATCGCCTCCGGTGTCAGGACGAGCGTCGTCAGGAACCCGGCCGCGGCAGCGGCCACCAGGTACGCGACAGCCATGGGACCGTGGTCTCGCCGCAGTTTTTAAAGGATTTCATGCC
>JAXINY010000069.1:0-4168 GCA_034190525.1 Asbonarchaeaceae archaeon (SeqCode)
AGAACAGGGAGTCGCGGACGCCGTCGTGGAACAGGTGGAAGTAGTCGGCGATGATGACCTCGGCCTCCGCGGCCATCATCATCTGGACGTAGTACGGGCACATCTCCTGCACCTCCTGCTTCATGTCCTCCGCGTGGTTGGTCGTACCCTTCAGCTCGGCGACCTTGTCCCGCGCCTGCTCCGTCGGCTCCATCGAGTCCTTGTCGTACGTGTTGTTGTAGAACTCACAGCGCTCCTCCTCCCGCAACGTCTTGCAGAAGTTGCGGAAGTCCCGGCCGGACAGGTCGGCGACGCCGTCCTGGTTGCAGAACCACTTCTTCCCGATGAGGTCGACCCCCGTGAAGGCGGTGCCGTGCCGCTCCTTCACCTGCTCCAGCGTCTCGACGGCGATGCGGTGCTGGCTGTGGCGCGGGGTGAGGAAGAACACGGTCTTCCCGTGCTCGAGCGCGTGCGCTAGGGACGGCGGGACGACGGCCGCGGTCTTCCCGAGGCCGGTGGGGGCGTGCGCCACGAGGGAGCCGCCGCGCTCCAGTGCGTCCTCAACGTCGCCGAGCAGCCGGTCCTGGTGCGGGCGGATCTCCTGGTGCGGGAACAGGTCCTGCATACGACAGCGGGCGGCGTCGAGCTTAATAACAGGTGCGGGGAGTTCCACAGGTTCCGGTTCGCGCGGGACGGTTGCATCGGGGCGGCGCGGTGGAACCGGGCGCTAGTAGTGCTGGACGCGCTGCGGGTCGGGCGTGTCGGCGTCGAGGCCGGCGCGGAACATGGTCTCGTACCGGTCCCGGAGCGCGGGGAACCGGTCGTCGTAGCCGGCATCGGTCAGCCGGGTCCGGATATCGTCGAGGAACCGGTCGCTGTTCCGCTCCATCCACGTGCCGTACTCCTCGCCCTCGGCGGGCTGGATGCCGTTCCACCGCGCCAGCTCCCAGTCGATGATGCGGCACTCGCCGTAGCCGCCGGCCTGCCGTTCGGCGATGACGTTGCCGGCGTGGAGGTCGTTGTGTTCGATGGAGCAGGCGGAGATGTAGCCGACCTTGTACCCGAGCTCGGCGAACATCGGCGCCCACTCGTCCACCGCCCGACCTTCCTCGAGCACGGTCATGAGGCGGTCGCCCTCGATCTCCTCGACGGCGATGACGCCGGGCACCTGCATGCCGCGGACGGGCGCGGTGATGCCCTCCTCGGCGAAGTGCGGCAGCCAGTTCGCCACCATCTCGCTGGTGCGCTCGGTCGGCCCGGGTTCCATGTGACCGGGGACTCACGACAAGCTTTTAATCGATGTCGGCGCGGCCGGCGAACCGGTGGAGCGACGTCTGCATGCCCTGCACCATCTTGCTCTTCTGCCGGATGCGGTCCCAGTCCACGGGCACCTGCCGCTTCACGTTCTCCAGCGCGGTCGGCAGGTCCTCGATGACGCCGTAGTCCCTGTCGAAGGCGCCGCGCACGGTCTCGCGCACCACCCAGACCCCGAGCGGCGCCCAGTAGTCGTCGGTGACCTCCCGCACGATGAGCACCTTTGCCTGCCTTCCGATGCTGTCCAGGTACTCCAGCGGGCCGAGCCGCGCCGCGTGGTAGCCGCCGGCGGTCTCGTCGACGTACTGCGTGCGGCCGGCGTAGCCCTCGTGGTCGGACTTGACGAAGCTCTTGGAGCCGGGTGCCCAGATGCTGCCGGCGCCCTTGATCTCCACCAGCTCGTACTCCCACTGGCCGGGGATGAGCAGGATGTGGAAGATGTTGCCGAGGTGTTCGTTGCGGAAGTACCGGATCTCGCCCAGCTCCTGGTTTGTCTTGATCTCCTCGCGCAGCTGCTTGCCGACGGTGTCGTCGGACGCGGTGATGCTCCACCGCGTCGGCACCATCCTCCGGTTGTCGCGTTCGCCGAGCAGGCCGGCGGAGAGGACGCGCTGGATCTGGTGCGTGTCCAGGTCCTTCTCGTACAGGTAGGTCATCGCCCCGTCCGCCGTCCAGTCGTCGTCCCCGACCGCCTTCTCCACGGCGCGGGGGACGGACGGGTTCTCGGCGATCTCCACACGCTCGATGGTGCCGGAGGGGCCGTACGGGGCGTACCGGTCGGAGAAGTCGATGTCGAAATCCACGGTTTTGTCGAGGCCGACCTCGATGTCGACCGGGTCGCTTGCCATCGCGATCTCCTGGGCGGCGTCCCCGAACCCGCCGGTGTCGTGCACCGACTTCTTCTGCCGGGAGTTGACGAGGGAGGAGCGGCGGGAGATGACCTGCCGGATGTTCAGCCCGCGCTCGTACCACGCCGTGGGCGCGTCCAGGTCCGCGGACTGCGTCACCTCGACCGGGGACAGCACGCCGACGTTGACCTCGGGGTAGCCGTGGCGGCCGACGAAGATGGTGGGCGGGGAGGCGCCGAAGAACTCGTCGTCCACCTGCTCCGCTTTAAACATCTCGGAGAAGTCGCGGTAGACCGACGGGTCCTGGTAGTCGACGTGGCCGTCGTCGTCCGCGCTGCCGGCGTCCATCCCCTGCATCCGCTCCCGCAGCGACCCGTCACCCATACCTCCCTATCCGGCGGCGAACGATAAAAGCGTCGGGCGGCCGACCCCTGCGCCGCAGACCAACAAAAATTTATAAATGTCCATCACTATTTACGACCTTAAGGTGACAAAATAATGGACAATGTGTACGAGGTCGAAGCACGCGAGCGGGGCGAGCCCACGGGCACACCGGGCGGCAACCCGATGGACGTCGGTACGGCGGATGTCGGCGCGGACCAGTCCTACCAGGCCGACGATGTCGACACCCGGGTGCCGATGGGCGAGGTCGCTGACGTCACACGGCGGTAGCGGCCGCCCCTCCGTTTCTTTTCTTCCTACTCCAGCGTCACCGCGGTCCCGTACACGAGGATCTCCGCGGAGTTCCCGGCGACCTGCGACGTGGTGAACCGGACGTTGACGACCGCGTCCGCACCCAGCTCCTCGGCCTCCTGCTCCATCCGCTCCATCGCCTCGTCCCGCGTGTCGGTCATGAGCGAGGAGTACGCCTTCAGTTCGCCGCCGACCACCTGCCGCAGCGACTGGGTGATGTCCCGGCCGACGTTCCTGGCGCGGACGGTGTTCCCGCGGACGATCCCGAGCACCTCGTCGATGTTCTCGTCGGGGAAGGTCTCGGTGCTGGTTGTGCGCATGTGCGTGACACGCGCGGTGAGCGCTTATAACCGTGACCCCGTCCACCGACCGATTTAATGTCCGCCTCCCCGTTCCCTGGACTGGGGATCCCGCGGGTTAATGATTCCGGCACCACAGACACCAACTACTTCATCTCCGCAGGCGGGAAACCCCTCCTTCCAGGCCAGGCGTCTTCCTGGCCGTCCGCCAATTCAACGCCCCTGTAGCCGCCGGTTCTAAACGTATTTAAGAGCAGGAACACATCGTTTCCCTGTAATGACCATCATACAGAACGAGGATATCCGGGTCGGGAAGCCGGTCATCCAGGGGAGCCGTGTGGCTGTCGAGGACGTGGTCGAGGCGTTCTACGAGAGGGGAAAGAGCCAGGAGGAGGTCGCGGAGGCGTACAATATCAGCGAGGAGGCGGTGGAGGAAGCACTGCGCTACCACCACCAAACCCAGCACGGCGAGACGGAAGCCGTCACTGCCTAAATGTTTCCGCTCGTCGCGGACGAGGACGTTGACGCGGCCATCGTCCAGAAACTTCGGAATCGTGGTGTCGAGGTCTTCTTCGTCGACGAGGAGATGAAGGGCGCGCTTGATGCCGACGTGCTGGAACGGGCGGAGGATCTGAACCGGCCTGTACTCACCTTCGACGAGGAGTTCGCCCGAGCCTACGAGGACGACCACGTCTTCCTTTACGTGACCCGCCGTCCCAGCGACGGCGCGGTGGTCGACGCCGTCTGCGAGGTCGTGGAGAACCTGGACAGGAACCAGATCAGCGGCATGGTGTACATCTCGCCAGGATAATCCTTACCCAGAACACTCCCTGACGTGATCCCTATACCACTTCGTCTCCCCCTGATATTCCTTGCCGCAGTACGGGCACTCCATGGTCGGCCTGTCGCTGCCGCCGTCGCCTGAGTCCTCGCCGCCCCCGTCTCCGTCGCCGCCGTCCTCGTCGTCGCTGAGCTTGGCGAAGGTGTAGGAGACGGGGTTGGCGGTGGCCTCGGTGAGCGGGTCCTCCTCGTACA
>JAXINY010000042.1:0-277 GCA_034190525.1 Asbonarchaeaceae archaeon (SeqCode)
CTCTTGCAGGACGTAGACGGTCTCGCCGTCCCTGTATACCTCCTTTTCCATCGTGCCCGTCCAGCTGTACCGCTCCTCCATCCCGGAGCGCACGCGGTCGCGCAGCCGCCCGGTGATATCCACGTCCCTGCCCTCCAGCTCCATCAGCATCCCCAGCCCCGAGAAGAGGTTGTTCCCGACCACGTCGTTCTCGAACCGGAGCGGGAGGTCGTCCGCTGCCTCGTACCTGCCCGAGAGCGAGGCGATCACATCGGCGACCCGGTCGGCGACATCCGGG
>JAXINY010000042.1:287-4160 GCA_034190525.1 Asbonarchaeaceae archaeon (SeqCode)
GCGTTCAACAGCCACGGCTGGACGCTGGAGAGCGTCCGGCGGGTCGTCGAGCACACGGAACCGGAGCGGGAGGTCATCGACGTCCTCGTACCGGCCTGAAAGTGCTGCAATCACGTCGGCGACGCGGTCAGCGATGCCCGGCGCCAGGCCGTCGGCCCGGTCCAGGATATCCTCCTCGTGGTCGGTGTCGGCGGGAAGGGTGTCCAGGAACTCGTGCACCGCAACGAGTTCCTCCACCTCGTCCCCGACCGCGTCCGCGATGTAGGCGCGGAGACCGTCACCGATGCCAGCGTCCTCCGCCAGTTCGTTGTACGCCTCCGCATACGACGCCAGCGACGGAACTCGGAGCTGTATCCGTGGCGCCGACGGCAGGACGGCCGGGGCCTCGGACGACACCCGACCGTCCTTCCCCCGGTCCTCGCCGATGTACGCGGCGTCCTCCCGCCGCTCGTGGACCTCGCGTGCCGGCCGGTACCGTGCGTACAGCTCATCGGCAGAGGGGTAGGTGTCGCGGCCGCCGACGTACACTGTTCCATCCCCGGCCTCCTCCATTTTGTACTTGCTCTGGAGAGCGTGGAAGGCGTACCACGCCAGGGATAATCCCTGCTGCACGTGCTCCATGTAGGTCTGTACGTCGTCGTACAGCCGCTCGGTGTCGATATCGTCCGCGGGCATATGCGGACGTCGAGCCGAAATTTTAAGAATAGGGAGTGGTAACGCCGCCTATCGCTCCCGCGTCTCCTTCCCGGCCTCCCGCGGCACCACCGTCAGCTCCGCATCGTCGAACGCCCGGTCGAGCTCCGCACCGCCGTGCAGATCGTGGAGGAACACCGCGAGCGCCGCCACCTCGGAGTGGGGCTGGTGGCCGACCGCGAGGTTGTAATCCGCGAGGTCGAACACGTCGCTCGGCACCCGCTCCCCGCCGACCACGACCAGCACGTCCCCGTCCGCGTCGACGGTGTCCTGCACCGCGGCGAGGTCGTCGCGGTAGTCCAGGCCGTACATGGTGAGGTGGACGACGGCGCCGTCGAACTCCTGTATGATGGGTCGCCAGTCCTCGCGGTACGCCACGGCGAAGTCACCGCCCCACCGGTCCACCAGGTCGCGCACCGATTCCAGCATGTTCTCGTCGCGCTCGCCGGTGTAGATGATGCGGTCGGCGCCGAACTGGCGTGCGGTCAGGCCGACGTGGGTGGAGATGCGGTCGTCGCGTCCGCGGCGGTGGCCGAGCCGGAGCACCGTCAGCATCGTTCCACCCCCGTCACGCCAGCTGCGTGTAGGCGCGGGCCTGCACCGCGAGGGCGAACACGCCGCCGATGGCGGACAGCGCCTGCATCACGAGGAGGCCGGCGATGCGCGGGAAGACGAACGATGTCGCCATGCCGACGAGCCCGAGCACGATGTTGACCGCGACGATGCCGATGATGAGCGCGAGAAGCTGCCACTTGTGGCCCTTGGTCAGCTCCCACGTGGACTGGAACGCCTCGTAGAACGACTCGTCCTCCACCGCAACGTAGAGCGTCCAGAAGAACAGTGATAGCATGAGATATACGCCCGGGACGACGAACAGGAGGAACCCGACCGCCACGACCGCGCCGAAGATGACGCCGCCGACGACGGTGTGCAGCAGGGCGGACCCGATGTCCTCCTTCCACGCCGCGTCCGGCACCGCCTCGGTCTCGTCCGTGACGAAGACGCGGAGAGCGGCGATGGAGATGGCCAGGGAGGCGAGCGACATCACGACGCCGATGACTGCTGCCGTCACCGCGTTCCCCGGCACCGCGGCCAGCGGCGCCCCGGTCGCGGCCTGCGCCGGGGTGCTGCCTCGCATCCCCATGAAGGCGGTGACGAGGTTCAGCAGGAAGAACGCGGCCGCGAACAGCAGGCCGTTCCGGGCCAGCGTCCGCTCCACCCCCTCCTGAATCGCCTCACCGACCGCGAGTGACATACCCGGGTGTTTCACGGGCGGGCTTATAAATACTGCGGCGGCGGGGGCAAGGCATAAAAATGCAGATTCCTCACCTCGACGTATGCAGGGTGGATGTTTTACCCGCCTGCAGCGATGATTCTGCGAGCCGGCCTGCTGCGGTCGTCCCTGTTTTAAGTGTGCGTCCCGGGAGAGGTGGTGCGCCATGGTCACGCTGACGCTGCCGGACGGCTCCGGGCTGGAGGTTCCCGACGGCACGACGGTGGAGGAGGCCGCGTACGAGATCGGGGAGGGCCTCGGCGATGACACGGTCGCGGGCAAGGTGGACGGCGAGCTGGTGGCGAAGGAGCACGAGCTGCACGAGGACGCCGAACTGGAGATCGTCACGGCGGACCACGAGGACTACATCAAGGTGCTGCGCCACTCCGCCGCGCACGTGTTCGCGCAGGCGCTGCAGCGGCTGCACCCGGACGCGAAGCTGACCATCGGCCCGTACACGGACGAGGGGTTCCACTACGACATCACCGGTGTGGACCTGGACGAGGATGACCTGGACGAGATCGAGGAGGAGATGCAGACCATCGTGGAGGAGGACCTTCCCATCGAGCGGGAGGAGGTGCCGCGGGACGAGGCGGAGGAGTTCTACGAGGACACCCGGTTCAAGCGGGAGATCCTCGAGGACGAGGCCGGCGAGGGCGACACGGTGTCGTTCTACGTGCAGGGCGACTTCCGGGACCTGTGCGAGGGGCCGCACGTCGATTCGACGGGCGAGGTGGACGCGGTCGCGCTGCTGGAGATCGCGGGGGCGTACTGGCGCGGCGACGAGGACAACGAGATGCTGACCCGGGTGTACGGCACCGCGTTCCCCAGCGAGGAGGAGCTGGAGGAGTTCCTGGAGCAGCGGCGGAAGGCGGAGGAGCGGGACCACCGGAAGCTTGGGGAGGCGATGGACATCTTCCACATCGACCCCGTTGCGGGGCCGGGCCTGCCGCTGTACCACCCGAACGGGAAGGTCGTGCTGGACGAGCTGAAGGACTACATCCAGGAGCTCAACGACCAGCGCGGCTGCGAACCGGTCGAGACCCCGCACCTGTTCAAGACGGAGCTGTGGAAGGAGTCCGGGCACTACGACAACTACGAGGACGACATGTTCCTGTTCGAGTTACAGGGCGACGAGTTCGGGCTGAAGCCGATGAACTGTCCCGGGCACTGCCTCATCTTCGACCACTCCGCGTGGAGCTACCGGGACCTGCCGGTGCGGTACACGGAGCAGGGGAAGGTGTACCGGAAGGAGCAGCGCTGGGCGTTCACCATCGACGACGGCCACCTGTTCGTCCGGCCGGACCAGATCGACGAGGAGGTGGAGGAGATCATGGACAACATCTTCCACGTCCTCGACACGTTCGGCCTGGAGTACGAGGTGATGCTGGCGACGAAGCCGGAGGACAAGTACGCCGGGAGCGACGAGATATGGGAGCGTGCGGAGTCACAGCTGCGGGACGTGCTGGAGCGGCTGGACATCGACTACGGCATCGAGGAGGGCGAGGGCGCGTTCTACGGGCCGAAGATCGACTTCGCGTTCGAGGACGCGCTCGGCCGGGAGTGGGACGGCCCCACGGTCCAGCTCGACTTCAACATGCCGGACCGGTTCGACCTGACCTACACGGGGGAGGGCAACGAGGAGAAGCAGCCGGTGATGATCCACCGGGCGCTCTACGGCTCGTACGAGCGGTTCCTCATGGTCCTCATCGAGCACTTCAACGGGCAGTTCCCGCCGTGGCTGGCGCCGGAGCAGGTGCGTATCCTGCCCGTGTCCGACGACAACATCGCCTACGCGGAGCAGGTGCAGGCGCAGCTCGCCGACTTCCGTGTGGACATCGAGCGCAGGTCGTGGACGGTCGGGAAGAAGATCCAGGCCGCGCACGACGACAACGTCCCGTACATGC
>JAXINY010000033.1:0-4038 GCA_034190525.1 Asbonarchaeaceae archaeon (SeqCode)
CTCCTTGGGCTTGACGTCGACCTGGACGAGGTGCCGGGGGAGGCCGCCGTCGGGGAGATGCTGCTGCGGTTCCGCGTCGGGTTCCCGGAGATGCACCGTGTCCTCGTGGAGGAGCGGAACGACGTGATGGCCGACCGGCTGCTGGCCCTGGACCGGGAGTACGGCGACGTCCTCGCGTTCGTCGGCGCGGGGCACGTCGACGGGGTGCGGCAGCGGCTGGCCGCAGCCACCGAATCCTCTTAAACGCGAACGCCCAATCACACGGTGTATGACGGAGTTCGAGCGGGAGCTGGTGAAGGCGTTCAACCGGTACTTCGACGGGGCGGAGGAGCGCGGCATCGCCTACCGCCGGAAGCAGCACCGGTTCTCCAGCCAGTTCCTGGACGTGCTCGTGGACTCCATCCGCCCGGAGTTCTACCTCGGTATCGAGAACAAGTCCGTGTCCACCTCGGCGACGAACAAGCTGTACTTCTCGCAGCACTTCTCCGAGAGCGACGACGGCCACCAGGTTGACCGCATCACCGAGTTCCTCAGGCGGAGCGGCCGCACCGGGTTCCTCGCGGTCGAGGTGAAGCGCGGCCGCGGGAAGCAGCGGAAGGCGTACCTCATCCCGTGGAAGCAGGTGCGGGAGCGGTACGAGGACGGCGCCCCCGGCATCGCCATCGACGAGCTCGACGGGTTCATGGAGCTGCGGCGGGACTCCGAATCGTACGACGTGGCACCGGTGCTGGACGGGGTGGAAGCATGAGTGCTGATGAGCTGCGCGACATGGTCCTCTCCACCATGGGCCTCGGGGTGGCGTTCGCCATCCTGTTCTTCGGGGACAGCAGCCCGTCCTTCCTCCTCGACCCGGCGTTCATCCCCGCCGCCATCGCAGCGACGGCTCTCACCGCCGTGTCGTTCGTCCCGCACATGGTGAGCCACCGGGTGAGCGCGCGGGCGCTCCGCGCCCACGCCGAGTACCGGATGTGGACGCCGGGCGTCGTCATCGCCGTGCTCAGCTCGTTCCTCGGCGCCGTGTTCGCCGCGCCGGGCGGGTTCGAGCTGCACGTCCGGTCGGCGGAGCGGTACGGCCACTACGAGCCGGACCTCACCGTCAGCCAGGTCGGCGTCATCGCCATCGTCGGCCCGCTGATGAGCATCATGCTGTCCGTCATCTTCGCGTTCCTCGCGGACGCGACCACGCTCGCGGTGCAGGGGCAGGACCTGCTCGCGCTCGGGGCGCGGCTCAACGCGTTCCTCGCCGTGTTCAACCTGCTCCCGTTCTACCCGATGGACGGGTACAAGGTGCTGCGGTGGAGCGTCCCGATATGGGGGGTCGTCACGGTACTGGCGATGCTGCTGTTCGTGCTGTGAGCGGCGGCAACTGACTTAAACCAGGCGTCCGGAGAGTCCAGCATGAGCGAGGCGCTGGACCCGACGCAGTCCTACGTCCTGCTGTTCATCCTGCTCATCGTCGCCGGTGTCGGGGTCGGCCTCGCCGCCGGGCCGCGGCTCGAAGTTATAGGGAGCGCGGCGCTCGTCGGCATCATCGGGTTCGTCTCGGGGCTGTACACGTCGCGGGAGGAGACGGACCTGTTCGGCAGCCTCCTGCTGACCGGCGGCGCAACAGCCCTGGTCGCGGTGTTCCTCCCGCTCACGGTGACGTGGAGCATCGCCGTCTTCCTCGTCGGGTTCATCGCCGGGATGCGGTCGGAGCGGCGGTAGATGGGCGAAGGACTTTTTATGCAGCGCAGCGCAGTGTTGGGACATGCCGAAGATCACCGTCGGCCGGGATGACGCGGACCTGGAGGAGTACGGGGAGGAGCTCGCGACCGCGTTCATCGGGAAGCACATCGTCGGGGAGAAGACGGAGGCGCACACCGCCAACCCGCTGCGGTTCGACATCGCCCGGCCGCACGTGATGGGCGTGTTCGGGAAGCGGGGGACGGGGAAGTCGTACACGCTCGGCGTCCTGGCGGAGGAGCTGAAGCAGGCCGACGACGCGGTGCAGGACAACCTGTCGACGCTGATGATCGACTCGATGGGCATCTTCTGGTCGATGAAGAACCCGAACGAGGAGGACGCCGTCGTCCTCGAGGAGTGGGACCTGACACCGCAGCAGGTGGACATCGACCTGTTCGTGCCGCGCGGCCACGCGGACACGTTCCGGGAGCGTGACATCCCGTTCGACCGGACGTTCGCCATCCGCCCCGGCGACCTGAACGCGGGGGACTGGGCGCTCGCGTTCGACCTTGACATCCGGGAGCCGATGGGCGTGCTCCTGGAGCGCATCGTCAACGACCTGCAGGAGGACAAGGGAACAGGGTACTCCATCGACGACCTCATCAGCTACGCCGAGAGCCACGACGACTTCGACGAGACCGTGCGCCGCGCCCTCGTCAACCGGTTCGAGGCCGCGGACGACTGGGGCATCTTCGCCGTCGACGCGCCCGCGGTCGACGAGCTGACCGAGCGCGGCGGCGTCGGGGTGCTGGACGTGAGCATGTTCGAGGACCTGAGCGGCGGGTGGTCCGCACGCGCGCTCATCGTCGGGCTGCTGGCGCGGAAACTGCTGCGGCAGCGGATGGAGTCGAAGCGCATCGAGGAGCTGGAGGAGATGGAGGGCATCCGCGCCTCGGAGTCGCCCATCGTCTGGATGCTCATCGACGAGGCGCACGAGTTCATCCCCGACGAGGGGAAGACCCCGGCGTCCGACCCGCTGCTGCAGTGGGCGAAGATCGGGCGGGAGCCGGGCGTGTCCCTGGTGCTGGCGACGCAGCAGCCGAACAAGCTGCACGAGGACCTGCTGTCGCAGATGGACATCCTGCTCACGCACCGCCTCACCGCGCAGCAGGACATCGCCTCCCTCGGGAACATCATGCAGACGTACATGAGCGAGGACCTGACGGAGTACATCGACAACCTGCCGCGGCAGGACGGCGCCGGCATCATCCTGGACGACAACTCCGAACGGGTGTACACCGTGCAGATCCGGCCGCGGCTGTCCTGGCACGCCGGCGGGACGCCGAGCGCGGTGAAGCAGCAGCGGACGTGATGCACCGTGCCGGTCGACATCGCAGCGGCGACGGTGCTGGCCCGGTTCCAGGCGCTGCTGCTGTTCCCCGCCGAGCACCCTGACTTCCTGCCGTCGCTCATCCCCATCTTCCTCGGCCTCGTCGTCATCGAGCTGTACTTCGGCCGGTACGAGCGCGAGCCGCTGGGATGGAACTCCGCGGTGTCGAACGCGGTGCTGCTCATCGCGACCGCGCTCACGCTCATCATCCGCCTCAACCTGTTGCAGGCGGCGTCGGGGCCGCGGTACATCGTCGCGTACAGCATCCTCGTCCTCGGCACGGTCATCCTGCTGCTGAACTTCTACCACGTCTGGCCGGCCAGCATCGCGTTCAGCGTGTCGTCCGGGTTCGTGGTCTACACCCTCGTGTACATCGCCATCGCGTGGGTGTACGAGGAGCTGCCGCTGGACGCGGACACCACGGCCGCGGCGGTGCTCGTGTTCACCGGGTTCTGGGTGTTCTTCACCGCGCTGCAGCACCTGGAGCGCTCCGTCGTCCCGGAGCGGCTGCGGGCGCGGCAGCGCTGAATCTTATCAAGCTTCATCGCCAGCCTCTCCCATGCCGCAGGAGACGCTCCAGGAGCAGTCATTCGTCGACCACCCGCGCGTGGTGGACGGCAGCCTGGAGTCACGCACCTACCAGGAGGTCATCGCCGCGTCCGCGCTCGAGGAGAACAGCATCGTGGTCCTGCCGACCGGCCTGGGGAAGACCGCGGTCGGGATACTGGTGGCGGCGCACCGGCTGCAGGAGCGGCCGAACTCCAAGATCCTGATGCTGGCGCCGACCAAGCCGCTCGCGGAGCAGCACCGGGACGAGTTCGAGCGCTGCCTCGAGGTCGACACCGGCGTGTTCGAGGTGCTGACCGGTGAGACGCGGCCCGAGAAGCGTGCCGAGGTGTGGAAGGAGGTCGGCTGCTTCTTCGGGACGCCGCAGACCGTGGAGAACGACATCATCAACGGTCGTGTCGACCTCTCCGACTTCT
>JAXINY010000077.1:0-4033 GCA_034190525.1 Asbonarchaeaceae archaeon (SeqCode)
CGTCCATGTTCTCCCGGAGCCCGCTCCGCGCCACGTCGGCAGCGTCCAGCGTCGAGGACAGGGCGCCGTCGTACACTGCCTCGGTCACCGCCCGGTACCCGTCGACCGCCTCCATCCCGCTGACGATATCCGCCGCGACCGTGTCCGCCGACCGCGGCGCATCCTCCAGGTAGGCGTCGAGCGACAGGACGAGCGCGTGCATGTCGGCGAGCGCTCCGTCCACCCGCTGCCGGTACCGGTCATCGATGCGCGGCGCGTCCATCGCCGCCACCGCCTGCTCCCGGCGCTCGCGGACGGCGTCCGGTCCGAGGTAGTCGTCCGGGTCCGGCATCGCCCCCGGAAGCTCCCCCGCCAGGTATTCTTTCCACATGTCGTCCGGTCATCGGCCGACGAATAAATATACGGCGGCATTAATCCGGAACAAGATTTACGTTTGTATACCGGTTCAGAGGAGGTCGAGCGCCTCCTGCACGCGCTGGACCTCCGGCCCGGTCGTGTCGTCCCCCACCAGCACGTTCTCGGTGTCGGCGAGCACGCCGGAGTGGACGAACGGCGTCCCGAAGTTCACCGTGCCGACGTCCGCGTCGACGTCGAGCGCGTCCTCCACCGCCTCCGCCTCGGCCTCGCTGGCGTCCCGGTGCAGCAGCACGCCCCCGTCCGTCGCCACGCCGCACGATCCGACGATGTCCAGCCCGGCGACCGTGCCGACGGTCACGGGGACGTCGAGCACCTCGGCGATGACGTCGCTGACCGGGTCGAGCTCCCGGGAGATGTACGCCCCGCTGTCGTTGCACAGCACGAGGTTGCCGAGCGCGGTGTGCGTCGACTCGAGGACGCGGTAGTCGATGCCGGTGTCGTCCAGCACGTCCTCCTCGTGGTCCGTGATGATGTCCGGGACGAGCAGCCCGTTCGCGTTCCCCGCGGCGAAGATGCCGACGAGGTCGGTGCCGGCCAGCTTCACCGTTTCAGTGTCCGTGTCCGCGAAGCAGCCGTGGGTGTCGAACCCGTCCGCCACAAGGGTGAACGCCCCGGTGACGACGCCGAAGAACCCGATGTTCACGTCGCCGTTGTAGTCAGCGCGTTCGACCGTCATGAAAACCGGTTCGTGAGCAAGTTTTTAAATCGTGGCAGGTCCTGCGTACCTGTATGCCGCCGGAAGACGATGACGGGAGCGGTGCCCTGGAGGAGCGTGTCGGCCAGCTGGAGGACGAGGTCGCGGCCATACAGCACCGGAACCGGCTGGCGGAGCTGGACCATGCGTGGGACACGTCGTGGACGCGCCGCATCCTGATCACCCTCCTCACCTACATCGCCATCGCCGTCTATTTCCTCGCTATCGACCTGCCGACACCGTTCATCAGTGCCGTCGTGCCGGCGGTCGCGTTCGTCCTCGCCACGATGTCGCTCCCCTGGTTCCAGCCGTACTGGGAGCGGTACGTGTACAGCGGTGAGCGGCCGCACCGCGAGGATGTGCACAGCGAAGAATTCACGTCGGGATAGCTCACTGCAGCTGGTACGGCGGCTCCCCGACCTCGATACCGCACTCGGAGAGGAGCAGCCGGATCTCGTCCGCCCGTCTCCCGGCCTCCCGGTGCGCTGTACCGTTCCGCCCCGTCACGGTCTCTTCGTACGTCGGCGCGTCCCCGTAGGTCGGTGCGGTCCCGCGTGGCGTCACCCGGATGCGGTACGCGCTCCCGGTATCTGGTGCGAGTCCTGTGGGACCGGCGTGGCCGTCCGGCTCGCCGGTGACGGTGACGTTGGCGCGGTCGATGCCGTGGCGGCGGAACCGGGTAGCGGCCCGCTCCGCCTCGTCGTGGAAAACCATGCCACCTCAACTCAGTTCATGTTGCTCCTGAGCCACTTCTTCATGCCCTTCCGGTTCTGGTGGGCCTCCTCGAAGTTCAGGAGCTTCTCCAGCTCGTCCTTCCCGAGCTCCTTCGCGGCCTCCTTGCCCTCGTCGATGGTGCCGTCCTCGAACGTCTCGACCACGTCGCCGGGCAGGTCGTAGGTCTCGCCCGGGGAGTCCTCGGCCGCGTCGTCCGCCGCCTCCGGTTCCTCGTCCTCCTCCGTGCCGGAGTCTTCGCCGGTCCCGGCGTCCTCCCCGTCCGCATCCGTCTCGACGCGGTCCTGCAGCCAGTCGATAAGCGTCTTCCGGTTCTTCCCGGCGTACTCGACGTCGAGCGCGCGCTCCGCGTCGACCGCGCCGTCCGCGACCAGGTCCTTCACCTCGTCGACCGTCTTCTCGGCGAGCTCCTCGTCGGACAGGTCGGCCGGCGCGGCCTCCCCGCCGGTCTCCTCGTCCGCGGCCAGGTCGAACTCCACGTCAGCGAGCTCCACGTGCGCGGTCCCGTCGTCGACAAGAACCTGGATATCCACGCTCCGCGGCGGGCTGGCGGCGCCGTCCTGCCACAGCCGCTCGTTGACCGCTGTCGAGACCGACACGCTGTCAACGTCGCTGTGCCGCCGGACGTACTCCTTGAGAAGCTTCATCGCCTTCGACGCCCGGTTCCGCGGTGCGACCTTCCGCACCTGGCCGAGGCCGACGGTGTGGAGTTCCTTCTCCGCCATGTGTATCACTCGTCCGTGTCGTCGCGCCGCCAGTGCCGTGATTTCTGCCGCTTCACGGCGCGGGTGAGCGACCGCTTCAGGCCGAACTTCTTCAGGTCGACCCACCGCGGCGCTGACTTGGCCTCGTTCTCGGCCTTGTTCAGCCGCTTCTTCGTCCCGCTCGATTTTCGTGAACCCATTCTATGCTTACCTCGGTGTGGAGTACTTGATATCCTGCTCGTCCTGCTCGGCCTGGATGCGCTTCAGCAGCCGTTTCAGCTGGTCGTCGTCCAGCTTCCCGTTGATCTGCCCTGCCTTGTGCAGCTGCACGAGCTGGTACTCGATGGCGGACGCGAGGTCCGGCTTCGCGGCCCGGATGTTGCCCAGGCGGGACCGCGCGTCCTCGGTCAGGATCTGGGACGCGACCTGCTTCAGCTGCTTGCGTATCTTCTCCTCCCGGTCCTCCGCATCGACCTGCTCCCCCTCCAGGTCGTCGAGCTTCTGCTCCTTCAGCTTCTCGAGCTCGTCCTCGTCCACCGTCACTCACCTGTGTCCTTCGCCACCGCGTCGAGCAGGGACTGGCCCTCCGGCGTGATGGCGCGGCCCTCGCCCTCCTCCAGCTCCACCAGCCCGGCCTCCTCCAGCTGCTGGAGCACGGTGCGGATGACCTTCCCGGAGCCCTTCTCGAAGTGCTCCGGCCCGTGCCCGCGGTCCTGCTTCCCGCCGTACATGCTCCGCAGCGTCTCTGTGCCGAGCGGACCCTCCTTGTATATCTTCCGCAGCACCGCCGCCGACCGGATGTACCACCAGTCCTCCTGCTGCGGCGGCCGCTGCCGGTCGACACCGGTCTTCACGTACTCCGCCCACTCCGGCGTCGCGACCGCGTCGTACTCGTCCTGCAGCCGCTCTGCCGTCGCCTCGATGAGCGCCTGCGGGTCGACCTCGTATATCGTCCGCATACCTTGCCAACACCAGTTCACATTTTTATAAAAGGGTGGAGCGGGCCGGGATGCCGCCACCCGTTTAAGCCTCGCCACCCGGACGACAGGCAGGATGTGGATGGACGTCGAGGACAGCCCGGTGTACCGCCGCGACGACATCGACGGGTACCTTGACGTCCGCCTCACCGGGCTGCGGTTCCGGGAGAACGGCGCCGGCGACCGCACCGCGGTGTACCGGGTGGACGTCGTCGACAGTGCGGGCTAGGGAGAGATGTACGGGGAGGCGTACACCGTCGCCGCCGACTACTTCCAGGAGACGTTCGACCTGCGCGACGGGGCGTAGAACGGCTTACAGGTCGTCGATGACTGCGGGCTCGATGCGCTTCTCGTCCACGTCGTCGGCGAGCGCGGCGCGGAACGCGTCCACGTCCACACCGTCCTGCTCGCGCTCCTGCCGGTCCCGCACCGACACCGTCCCTTCGCCCTCTTCCTCGTCGCCGACGATGAGCATGTACGGGACGTTGTCGTCGTGCGCGGCCTGGATC
>JAXINY010000102.1:0-3922 GCA_034190525.1 Asbonarchaeaceae archaeon (SeqCode)
ATCCGGTGTTCGGGGTACTCGTCCACGTCGAAGCTGTGCATGTCGTTGGCGATGTCGTACATGAACAGGCCGGGCTCGCCGTTCCGCCAGGCGCCGTCGATCAGGCAGTCCCAGATGAAACGGGCGGGCAGCGTCATCCGCTCACCCGGTTCGAGGTCGATGTCGTACTGCTCGATCGCGTCCTGGAACGTGTGCGCGAAGTCACGCCAGAAGTTGTCGTCGCGGCCCTGGTCGCTGCCCTCCGCCTCGGGGTACCAGTCCTCGTCGCGGTTGTAGAACTGGGCGGTCTTCTCGGTGACCTCGTGCTGCTCCCCGGTCCGCGGGTTGATGAGCTCGAACTCCTCGTCGTTCTTCACCGCCTCCATGAACGCATCTGTTAACCCGACGGAGATGTTGAAGTTGGACAGGTTGCCCTCCTTCCGCTTGGAGACGATGAACCGGAGGACGTCCGGGTGGTCGACGCGCATGATACCCATCTGCGCGCCGCGCCGCTTCCCGCCCTGCTTGATGGTGCCGCACATCGTGTCGAACACCTGCTGGAACGTGAGCGGGCCGGACGCGATGCCGCCGGTGCTTGCGACCGGGTCGCCCTTCGGCCGCATCAGGTGGAACGGGTAGCCGACGCCGCCGCCTGTCTGGAAGATGTTGGCGGCGTCGTGCACGCCCTCGAAGATGGAGTCCATGTCGTCCTCCGGGTGGACGACGAAGCACGCCGACAGCTGCTGCAGCTCCGCGCCGGCGTTCATCAGCGTCGGGGAGTTCGGCATGAACTTGAGATTCGTCATGAGGTCGAAGAACGTCTGCCACTCCTCCTCGTAGTCCTCGTGTTCATACTCCTTGGCGGGCTGCGCGACGTTCTTTGCGACGCGCTCGAACATCTCCTTCGGTGTCTCCGTCACGTTCCCGTCCTCGTCCTTGATGAGGTACCGTGCCGGGAGGATCTTGTCGTGCGCGTTCTCCGTGAGACGCTCCTCGACGGTGTCGCCCTCGACGCGCTTGACCGGGAGCTCGAAGTTTTCCATGTGCTTTCTTTCTTCCGTCGTTACGGTCTCGGTCATGTGTGTCACCTATGTGTTGGCCTTCAGGGTCTCCACCTCTTCCTCGAAGGCGGAGACGTCCTCGAACGAGTTGTAGACGGACGCGAACCGGACGTAGGCCACCTCGTCCACCTCGCGCAGCTTCTCGACGACGCGGTCACCGATCTCACGGCTCTCGACCGCGTCCCGCCCACTCGACTTCAGCTCCATCGCGATGTCGTCCACGATGCTGTCAATCTGTGCATCCGATACGTCGCGCTTCTGGCACGCGCGCGTGATACCCTCCCGCAGCTTCTCCCGGCGGAACGCCTCCTCCGACCCGTCGCTCTTGACGACGGTGAGGGATGGCGTCTCCACCCGCTCGTACGTGGTGAACCGCTCCCCGCAGTCGCCGCATTCGCGCCGCCGCCGGGTGACGGGCTCGCTGCTGTTCTCCCGGGTCTCGACCACCCGCGAGTCCTGTCCGTCGCAGTGAGGGCATTTCACGATGACCACGCGATACCATGACCCCGGAACATGTGCCAGAAAACATGTATCTAGAGTGTACATGTCTCCGGCGGCACTACATGTAGGGGTTCAACCGCGACTTCGGCGGCCCGCCTTATATACCTTCACACACAGCGAGATTTTAGCGGCGGCGTCGCATATGTGGCGACGCACCTGTCGGCCAGGACGTGTATGAGATAGGGAAAAAGAAAGGAACGGGCGGAACGCTTTTTACACGTCCCGCGCCTTGACCGTCTTGCGACCGTTCTCCTGGGCCCGGTCAACCGCTCGCTCGACCATTTCCTGCGCCCGTCGGTCGAGCTCCTCGTAAAAGTCGGCGCCAACGTTGACGCCCTGCGCGGCTTCGCGAACACCAGACTTCTTGACGATGTCTGCCATTCTGAATCACCTACGCAGACGTTGTGGTTCCACCTTTTTATAGGTATATGGCCTCTCGACCGTTATTACCCGGCTCTCGTAACCCGCACGCGGAAACCGGTTTATAAAACTACCGTTTTCCGACCGGTCAGCCGTTGAGCAGCTCCTTCATGTCGCGGTACCAGTCGTCGAGCGTCGCCTCGACGGCGTCCCGCACGTCCGACAGCGGCGCCCGCTGGTAGACGTAGTACACCGTCCGGTCGGTGCGGCCCTCCCGCACCACCGCCCCCTTGTCGTGCAGATCCTTCAGCGCGCGTTGCACCATCGATCGCGATCGGCCGGTCTCCTCCACCAGCTCCTTGACCGTCCACTCGCCGTCCCGCATCGCGAAGAAGCACTCCCGCTCCAGCTCCGACATGTCCAGTGTCTCGGCGATGAGCTCGGGGGCGGAGTCGATGTCCACGAAGGACATGATGTTCATCCTGTCTGAACGCTGTTATAAGCGTTACCCGCCCGAGATGACCTCCAGCACCCGCAGCTCCTGTGCGCCGTCCAGCGCCGCGTCCGCGGGCACGATGCGGCCGTCCCGCTCCACGAGCACGGTCTCCGGGTTGACGCCGGCCGCGTCCAGCGCGTCCCGCACCGCCGCATCGTCGGCCACGTCGACGGACCGCTCCGCGGACCAGCCGCTGCCCTCCTCCTCGATGTGTAGCGTGACCTCCATGCCGGCATCCGCGGCGGCAAGCGTTAAGTAGGTTGCAGCCCCTGCCACGCCCATGGACGCCATCGTCTTCTCGTGGTCGGGCACGTTCCGCGACAGGTTCGAGCAGCGCGAGGACGCCCTTGCCAGCTTCGTCGCGGCGATGCACGACAGCGGCGACGAGGTCGGCATCGTGACCGACGGCGATATCGAGGCCGTGGAGGGCCTGCTGGACACCGACTTCGCCATCCCGCACGTCGACGACCTGTCCGAGGTGCTGGGCGGGCTCACGTCGAAGTACGACAAGGTGTTCTTCGTCTCGGACGTGAAGGCGGAGCTCGCCACCGCCAACCGGTCGGGCGCGTTCACCGTCGGCCTCGGCTCCGAGATGAACGATGCCGAGGAGCTCGGTGGTGTCGGCCCGAACTACATCGTCGACTCGCTGGACGAGCTCGCGGCCGTCCTGGAGCTGGAGTGACGGCTAGGCGTTCTCCTGCTCCCGGATGTGGTGGAACAGGTACTGCTGCGCGTACCCGGCGTAGTCGCCGAAGTAGTCCCGCAGGTTGTCCGCGGTCGCGTGGTAGTCCTCGTGGTGGTGGTCGGGGTAGTGCTCCTCGATGGCGCTCCACGACCACGTGTCCAGCGGGAACGCCTCCAGGTAGCCGAGGGAGAACAGCAGGACGCAGTCCGCGACCTTGTCCCCGACCCCGTTGATCTTCTGGATCTCCTCGTGCGCCCCTTTGTATCCCATCTCCCGGAGCTCCTCCTCCTTCACCTTCCCCTTGATCAGGTGGCGGATCGCCGACTTGACGTACTTCGCCCGGTACCCGAGGCCCATCCGCCGCAGCTCCCGCTCCGACACGTCCGACAGTTCGTACAGCGACGGGAACTGCTTGAACGTCCGGTCGTCGTACTCGATTGTTGTCCCGTACTTGTCCGTGATGGCGTCGAACATCTCCTTGATCCGCGGGATCTGCATCTGCGGCGAGCACAGGTACGCGATGAGCGTGGGGACGAACTCGTCGTTCACCAGGCGGAGCCCGCGGTGCCGCTCCGTCGCCTCCTCCATCAACTCGTCCTTCCGGATCTGCTCCAGGACCGAGTCAAGGTCCTCGTGCAGTCGGAGAAAACTCTCCACGTCGCGGGAGATGTCTCCTGACATCTCGTAATGCAGCTGGTCGTCCTCCTGCCACAGCATCACGACCTCGCCGTCAACCGTCGTATAGTACTTCTCGTCGGGCGAGGGCTCCTCGAAGAACGGTTCGCCGGAGACCTTGTGCCAGCAGAAGGTTTGCCCGCACTGCATCGTCGTATGGAGATC
>JAXINY010000073.1:0-3823 GCA_034190525.1 Asbonarchaeaceae archaeon (SeqCode)
CGTTGCTCGGGCTGCAGATGGGGCATATCGATACAGGGATCTTCTCGCTGGTGACCGCGCTGATGGTCGTATCGATCACGATAACGTCGTACGCTGTCAAGTACCAGATAAGCCTGTACGAACTGTTCGGCGAGTTCGTGGTCACGTTCCGTGACAGCTCCTACGAGGAGTCGACATCGGACCTGGAGGACCACGTCGTGGTGTGCGGCGTCCACATCAAGGGGCGGAAGATCCTCCGGTTCCTGGAGGACCACGACGAGAACATCGTCGTCATCGACCACGACCCGGAGATCATCTCCTGGGCGGAGGGGGAGGAGGGGGTCGAGCCGGTGTACGGCGACATCGAGGACGCATTGACGCTGGAGCGGGCGAACGTGGAGAGCGCGAAGGCGGTGATATCGACGGTGCCGGGCGCGGAGGACAACCGGTACCTGCTGGACTACCTGAACCGGCACAACCCGGATGCGGTCGCCATCGTGTCGTCGGACGACATGGAGTCCGCGCTGCTGCTGTACGAGGAGGGCGCGGACTACGTCCTGTACCCGAAGATCCTGGCGGCGAAGGAGGCGTCGGACATGGTGGAGCAGCTGTACGAGGACGGCGAGGTGCTGGAGGCGGCGCGGGAGGAGCACATCACGGAGCTGGAGCGCGAGGTGGAGAAGGAGATACTGGCACGGTACGAGCCGCAGTTCCTGCAGGAGCTGCGGCGGCGCGTGCAGGGGGTGCGACGCGGTGGAGACGATAGCTGACGGTGCGGAGGCGACGCTGCACCGGGACGACGGCAGCATCGTCAAGGAGCGGCACGAGAAGGACTACCGCCACCCCGTCCTCGACGAGCGGCTGCGGCGGGAGCGGACGGAGCAGGAGGCCCGGCTGCTGGCGAAGGCTGCGCAGTCCGGCGTCCGGGTGCCGGACGCGGAGCAGGACGGCGCGTTCCGCGTGCGGATGGAGGAGATCGACGGGACGCTGCTGAAGGACGTGTTCGAGCAGGAGGAGTGGACGTGGCCGGTCATCGGGGAGAGCGTCGCCCGGCTGCATAACCGCGACATCATCCACGGCGACCTGACCACGTCGAACATGCTCGTGGCGGGGGAGGAGGTGTATGTCATCGATTTCGGGCTCGGGTCCTTCTCGCAGCGCGTGGAGGACCGCGCGACGGACCTGCACCTGCTTGCGGAGGTGCTGGCGAGCACGCACACCGCGGTCGCGGACGCGGCGATGGACCGCATCCTCGACGCGTACCGGGAGCACGCGGACGACGCGGACGCGGTGCTGGAGCGGTACGACGAGGTGGCGGAGCGCGGCCGGTACACGGGCTGAGACAAACCTATTTGAAGGTTGGTGCGGCGGTGTGGTGCATGGCACGGATGCACTCGCGGCGACGCGGCAGCTCCGGCAGCACGCGCCCCGTCAACGCCGACACGGACTGGGTTATCTACGACGCGGACGAGGTCCGCAACCTGGTGGAGCAGATGCAGGAGGAGGGGTACAGCCTGTCCGGCATCGGCCGGCGGCTGCGCGACCAGTACGGCATCCCTGACGTGGAGGCGGTGACCGGGGAGCAGCTGACCGCGGTCGCGGAGACAGGCGAGTTCCCGGAGGACCTCGAGGACCTGATGCGGAAGGCGGTGCGCATCGAGGAGCACCTCGATGACAACCCGGAGGACACCTCCGCCCGCCGAAACCTGTCCCTGGTGGAGTCGAAGATCCGGCGGCTGGTGGACTACTACCGCGGCGACCGCATCCCGGCGGACTGGACGTACAACATCGAGAAGGCCCGGCTCGTCGTCGAATGACGAGGGGGAGCGACGGTGCTTCTGGAGAAGAGCAAGGACCTGGTGCGAGACGCAGCCGCAGCGGCGGCAGCGCTGGAGGACGCCGGCCCGGTGCGGGTGGTGGCGCACTACGACTGCGACGGTATCTCGGCGGCGGTCATCGCGCACGAGATGCTGGACCGCGCCGGCGTGGCGTTCGACATCCGGTTCGTGGACGAGCTGGACCGTGCGAAGCTTGAGGAGGTGTACGCGGAGGCGGACGAGGACACGTGGCTGTTCGTGGACATCGGCAGCGGCCAGATCGAGGACGTGGAGGCGGTGCTCGGGGACGAGACGGTGTTCATCGCCGACCACCACGAGCCGGGCGAGGGCACGGTCGACCACCACCTGAACCCGCATCACCACGGCATCGACGGCGGGGAGAACATCTCCGGCGCGGGCGTCACCTACCTCCTCGCGCGGACGATGGACGAGGAGAACACGGACCTGATCGAGTACGCGCTGGTCGGTGCCACGGGCGACATCCAGGAGGACGAGGACGGCTACCTCGGGCTGAACGAGAACATGGTGGAGGACGCCGTCGAGGAGGGCATCATCGACCGGAAGCAGGGACTGAAGCTGTACGGGCGGACGCGGAAGAGCATCGTCGAGGCGCTGAAGTACACGACCGACCCGTACCTCCCCGGCATCACGAACAGCGAGTCGGGCGCGGTCCAGTTCCTCTCCGAGCTCGGCATCGACCTGCGGGAGAACGGCGGGTGGCGCAGCCTCGAGGACCTGTCGCTGGAGGAGGAGAAGGCCATCGTCCACGGCCTCATCACGAAGGGGTACGACGTCGAGGACCTGCTCGGGGACATCTACATGCTGGAGAACGGGTGGGAGATCGGCGAGTTCTCCTCCCTGCTGAACGCGTGCGGCCGGCTGGAGCGGCCGGAGGACGGTATCACCATCTGCCTGGAGGGGGACTACGACCTGGCGGAGCGCGTCAAGCGGCAGTACGGCCGCAAGATCGGGAACTACCTTTCCTTCGTGGAGGACAGCGTCGACGACAGCGACGTGGTCCACAGGTTCGGCGGCGCAGCAGTCATACAGGCGGAGGATAACATCCACGCGAATATGATAGGCGTCGTCGCCACGATATGCCAGTCGTCGGACATCGTCTCGGCGCCGGTGCTGGCCGGGCTGGCGTGGAAGGGCGAGGACCACACCAAGGTGTCGGTCCGGGCGCGGGACGACGTGGTGGATGACGGGTTCACGATGAACGCGCTGATGGAGGAGCTCGCGGCGGAGTGCGGCGGGGAGGGCGGCGGCCACGACGCGGCGGCAGGAGCGAAGATCCCGCGCAGCGAGGAGGAGAGGTTTATAAAACTGTTCAGGGAACAGGTGGAACCAGAGGTATAGGCGGTAACGATGGCGAAAGCAGCGCTGCAGAAGGACTGGTACGAGATCGTCGCACCGGAGCTGTTCGGCGGTGACACGGTCGCCGACACGCCGGCGGACGAGCCGGGGTCGGTGGCGGGCCGGACGGTGAAGATGGGGCTGCAGGAGCTGCGGCCGGACACGGACCGGTACTACATGGACGTGTTCCTCGAGGTCGAGGACGTGGACGGCAGCCGCGCGAAGACCAGCGTTGCGGGCCACGACATCTCCAGCGAGTACATCTCGAAGATGGTGTCGCGGCGGTCGGACCGCATCGACGCCGTCGAGGACGTGGAGACCGCGGACGGCGAGCAGGTCCGGGTGAAGCTGGTCGGCGCCACCATCCGGAAGACCAGCAGCTCGCAGGTGAACGCGGTGCGGAAGCGGCTGAAGGAGGTTGCTGCGGACGCGGCCGCGGAGTCGGACCTGGACGCGTTCATGGACAGCATCTTCAGCGGCGAGCTCCAGGCGGAGCTCGAGGACGCCGCATCCGAGATCTACCCGCTGCGCGAGGTCGAGGTCCGGAAGACGGAAGTCCAGTAACCGGTTTCTTAAATGCTGACGGCTGTTCTACAGCAGAGCCCCCTAGTGTAGTGGTCAATCATCGTGGCCTTTGGTACCGCGCTTCT
>JAXINY010000109.1:0-3777 GCA_034190525.1 Asbonarchaeaceae archaeon (SeqCode)
CCGGTACCACGACCATCGCACGGGCGTGGGTCCGGACGTGATCGTTCTCCCGGATCTTCCGCAGCAGCTTCTTCTGCCGGTCGGTGAGGCCGCGCTTGATGCTGCGCCGCTTCCGCGCGTCCAGCAGCTCGGCGAACTCGTCCATGTTCATCTTCTGGAGCTCGTCGAGGGTGTGGCCGCGGTATGTGAAGTCGTCCGCCATCGCGTATCACTCCTTCTTCTTCCCGGATCGCCGTGCCGAGATGCTGCCGACCTTGGATCCCGGGGACGCGTCCCGTGAAACGGTCTTCGGCCGTCCCGGCTTCGTCGACCCGCCGAACGGGTGGTCGACGGCGTTCATCGCGACCGCGGACACGGTCGGGTACTGTTTGCCTGAGGCCCGCGCCCGGTGATGGACCTCGCCCGCCTGCTCGAACTCCTTCTCCGTCCGCCCGCCGCCGGCCACCTGGCCGATGGTCGCGCGGCAGTCCGGGTCGAACTCCTTGAACTCCTTGGAGGGGAGCCGGACCCGCGTGGCGTCCTTCTCGTGCGTGACGACGAACCCGTACGTCCCGGACGACCGGGCGATGGTGCCGCCGTCCCCGGGCTGCAGCTCGATGTTGCATATCGGCACGCCCTCCGGGATCTCCCGCAGCGGGAGCGTGTTCCCCGGTTCGATGGGGGCCTCCACGCCCACGGACAGCTCGTCGCCGACGGACACGCCCTCGGGGACGAGCACGTTCCGCCGCTCGGCCTCCTCCCCGAACTCGACGATGGCGACGGGCGCGGTCCGCGCAGGGTCGTGGACGATATCGACGACTGTCCCTGTGACCTCGTCCTGCGGATGGGATGCGCCGCCCTTCCCGCGGTGCGACGGCGACCGGTAGGTGGGCGATCCCTTCCCCCTGCGCTGACTCCTGATACGCTTCGTCATCTGTATACACCTCACAGCATGCCGAGCCGCGTCGCCACGTCCATGGCGTCGTGCTCAGGTGCAAGTTTTACATATGCTTTCTTGTCGTTTCCACGGTTCACGGTGTTGACCTTGGCGACATCGACGTCGAACAGGTCCTCCACCGCGTCCTGGATGTCGCCCTTCGTGCTCCGCTCGTCAACGATGAGCGTCAGCTTGTTCTCCCGGTCAACCATGTCCATGCTCTTCTCGGTCAGGTGCGGGTGC
Source organism: Asbonarchaeaceae archaeon (SeqCode) (assembly GCA_034190525.1). GTDB lineage: Archaea > Nanohalarchaeota > Nanosalinia > Nanosalinales > Nanohalalkaliarchaeaceae > JALIDP01. The sequence goes on from JAXINY010000109.1 coordinate 1,160, forward strand.
TTGATGACGTCCCAGGACTCTGCCGCGTCCATCGACATCACCGGAACAGTCCCTCCTCGTCCAGCGCCTGGATAGCGGTTTCCGACCACACCGTGAGCCGGCCGGGCTCCGTCCCGGGTGCCAGCGCCTCCGCGTCGAGCTGGTCGACGGTGCGGACCTCGACGCCGGGCAGGTTGCGGGCGCCCCGCGCGATGCCGTCGTCCTCCCGGACGACGATGAGCGGCCCTGCCTTCTCTCTGGTCGGCCGTCCACGGTTCGCCCCGCTGCCGGCGCGGGCCTGCGGCTCTGCCACGCGCTCCAGCTCCGCCTCGAGGCCGAGCCGCTCCAGCAGCGCCCGGACCTCGCTCGTCGCGTCCATCGCCTCGATGTCCGCGTCGACCACGAGCGGCAGGTCGGCGTCGCCGACCGCGTGGCCGCGCTCCCGGACCGCGTCCTCGTCCGCGGTCGCGGCGATGGCGCTGCGGATGCCCTTCCGCCGCTCCTTCTCGTTGATATCCTTCTCGAAGTCCTTCTCCGCCCTGGGCGGGTGTGCCTTCCGGCCGCCGACCGCCTGCGGTGCCTCGCCACCGGGGCCGGACATCTGCATGCCGCGGCGGAACGTGATCTTCCGCGGTGTCCGGGACGACGGGTAGCTCTTCCCGCGGATGCCCCGGTAGGCGCGGCTCCGCTTCTTCCAGTGGGTGACGTGCTTCAGCCCGGACTCCTCGTCCGCACCGTATGCCTGCCGGCGCCTGCTCTGCGTGGCGAGGACGGCGCGCTTCACGATGTCCGGCCGGATGCGCTCCCGGAACTGCAGCGGGAGCTCTACCTCGCCGGTCTCCTCGCCGTCCGTGCCGTGCACGTTCACCATCTGTATCACCGCTCGATATGCGTTATATCCGGGTTTTCCGGGTAGTCCTCCTTCCTGACGGCGGGCCGAAACATTATAAGCCTCTTCGCGCTCCCCGGCACCGACCCCTTCACGAGGACGTACTCGCCCTGGACCTCGCCGTAGTTCTTGAACCCGCTGTCCGGGTTGACCTCCTCGGGGTCGTCGCCGACGGCGAGGACGCGCTTGTTCAGCTCGGTGCGCTTGTTGAACCCGGTGCCGCCGGGCTGCGGGACCGTCCACTTCGTGTGGTCCGGGTGCCACGGCCCGATGTTCCCGGCCTTCCGGTTGGACTTCTGCGTCTTGTGGGACAGCGTCTTGATACCGTGCCGCTTGACCGGTCCCTCGAAGCCCTTGCCCTTGGTGACGCTGATGGTGTCCACGTACTGGCCGTCGTCCACCACGTCGCTGACCGCGATCTCCGTGCCGAGCAGCTCCTGCGCCTGCTCGAGCTTCGCGTCCGGGTCGTCCCCGCCGATCGGCAGCTCGAACACCTCGGGCGTCGTCTTCCCGATGCCCGCCTCGTCGGGCTGGGTGTGCACCAGGAGCGTGATGTCGCTGATGCTGTCCAGGCTGTCCTCGACCGTGTCCATGTCCGTCGCGGCCGACGTGACCGCGGCGCGGGACAGGTCGGACGAGATGTTGTCTGCATACACTTCCGTCAGCGGGTTCTCACCGGACTCCGTCACCGCGTACGCCCGGATGCCGTACACCGCCAGCGGCGGGACCTCGAGCACCGTGACCGCGTCCGCGACCTCCTGCCCCTTGGTCGGGGACTCGTGCTCGTCGTCGATGCGGAGGACGCGCGTCATCCCCGCCTTGTACCCGGCGAAGCCCACGAGCTCTCCATCCCGCGTCTCCTCCGGCGGGGTGAGCTGCGGGTACGGCCGCTGTGCCCGTCGCTGGGGTTTGTACCCGAGCGAACCGCGTCGTGGGTGGCTCTTCTCTGCCATGGTATGTGCACCGTTACCTGCCGCTTACAGGGGAAGCGGCTGCTGCAGAGGCCTCGCGAGAGGCGTGCACGCCCAGAATATGGGCGTGTCTCAACCAGTCGATGGAACTTTTAAATAGGTGCGCGGTGTCAGCCCTTGATGTTGACGACCGGCCGCATCCGCGCCACCTTCTGCCCGATGCCGACCGCGTCCGTCACCTTGACGACCTCGTCCACGTCCTTGTACACGCCGGGCGCCTCCTCCGCGATGGTGGAGCCGCTCTGCGCCTTGACGTAGATGCCCTCCCGCTCCAGGTCGGTCTGCACGTCCTCCCCCCAGAAGTCCTCCTTCGCCTGCGTCCGCGACATGAGCCGCCCGGCGCCGTGCGCCGAGGAGCCGAACGTCTTCTCCATCGCTGTCTCCGTCCCCTTCAGCACGTACGACGCGGTCCCCATCGACCCAGGGATGAGCACGGGCTGGCCGACGTCGCGGTACGCCGCGGGGACGTCCTCGTGACCGGCCGGGAACGCCCGCGTCGCCCCCTTCCGGTGGACGTACACCTCCCGCTGTTCGCCGTCGATGCTGTGCATCTCCTTCTTCCCGATGTTGTGCGCCACGTCGTACAGCAGGTGCATCCCCATGTCCTGCCACGACCGGTCGAAGATGCGTTCGAAGCATTCCCGCGTCTTATGCATCACCAGCTGCCGGTTCACCCAGGCGAAGTTGATGGCGGCGTTCATCGCCCCGTAGTACTGCTCCTCGAGGTCGCTCCCCGCGGGCGCGTACGCCAGCTCCTTGTCCGGCAGTTCCCCCAGTTC
>JAXINY010000112.1:0-3770 GCA_034190525.1 Asbonarchaeaceae archaeon (SeqCode)
TCCAGCTCGTCCACCACCGCCGGCACCGTCACCGCGTCGTCGAACGGGACCGTCTGTGCAGCGGTGTGGATGAAGACGTTGGCATCCAACACGTATTGGACCATACCGTACACAGGCAGACGCAAGGTATAAAGAAGTTACCGCGCAGCTTTACCACATGGAGCTGCCGCTGGCCGTGATCGAACGGATCATGCGGAACGCCGGCGCGGAACGGCTCACCGAGGACGCGGTCATCGCGATGCAGGACTCCGCACAGGCCATCGCGGAGGAGGTCGTGGCGGACGCTGCCGAAGCAGCGCGGGCGGCGGGCCGGGACGAGGTGGCCGTTGCCGACATCGAACAGGCGCTGGAGACCTAGGACAGCACGTTCTCTGCCTTCCGCCGGAGTTTCTTGCCGTAATGTCGCAGCCCCCGCCACACGATCTTCTCGTACATCGGGTGGACGCGTTCGCCGTACCGGTCCAGGTAGGCGATGCTGGTGATGTCGTACTTGTTCGGCTGCTCCGCGCGCTCCGCCGGGTGGCCGACGGTGACGATGGCGACCGGTCGCAGCCGGTCCGGGACGTGGAGGAGCGTGGACACCTGCTCCTCATCGAACGCGCCGACCCACGCCGCCCCGAGGTCCTGCTCGTGCGCCTCGAGGAGGATGTTCTGCATCGCGGCCGCGGTCTCCTGCAGCGCGTACAGCTCGCCGCGGTCCTCGTACTGCCGCTCCGCCTTCTCCACGTCGGCGAGGATGACGATGGCGAGCGGGGCCTCCCGGACGTGCGGCTGGTTGTGTGCGTACTGGGACAGCTTCTCGAGAAGCTCGTCGTCCTCGACGATGACGTACTCGGCGACCTGCATGTTCCCCGCGGACGGCGCCCAGCGCGCCGCCTCGAGCAGCCGCGCCACCTGCTCCCGGTCCACCCCTTCGTCCTCGTACCGGGTGATGGAGGCGCGGGTGGTGATGGCCTCGAGGACGTTCATGCCCGTGCTCTCCCGCTGGAGGCATAAATAAGTAACGAGACCGCGCCGCCGTAATCGTTTTATGCCCTCCCCGCCGCCTACACACCATGGAGTATTCTCGGCTCGTCAAGGCGTACCGGGCGCTGGAGGCGACGCAGTCCACGGACGAGAAGAGCAGCATCCTCGCGGACCTGTTCCGGGACGCGACACCGGACGAGCTGGAGCTGCTCGGCCACCTCGCGATGGGCCGGGCGTTCCCGGCGTGGACGGACCTGGAGATGGGGATCGGGTCGAAGCTGATGGTGCGCGCCATCGCCCAGGCGACCGGGAACAGCGAGGACGCGGTGGAGGACGAGTGGCGGGAGACCGGCGACCTCGGGGACACGGTGGAGGAGTTCGTGGAGGGGAAGACGCAGACCACGCTGGAGGAGAAGGAGCTGGACGTGGCCGGTGTGCAGGAGAACCTGGAGAAGATCGCGGCGATGGAGGGGGAGGGCAGCGAGGACAGGAAGATATCGCGGATCGCGGAGCTGGTGACGTTCGCCGCGCCGGAGGAGGCCAAGTACCTCGTGCGGACGGTGCTGGAGGACCTGCGCGTCGGTGTCGGCGAGGGACTGGTGCGGGACGCCATCGTGAAGGCGTTCTTCGCCGCGGTCGTGGACGCAAGCGAGTTCACGGGGTGGCTCGAGGAGACGGGGCTGGAGGTCGCTGTCGCGCAGGGGGTCGAGGAGGAGGTGCAGGAGTACGGGCTGTACGACACGTTCGAGGAGGAGAACGAGGTCGCGGTCATCGACCCGGACGGGCTGGAGCTGGCGGAGCTGTGGCGGCCGGAGGGCTACGACCTGGTCGTGCTAGCGGAGACCGGGGAGTGGGGGGACCGGCTGGAGCAGCTGGTGCAGCACGCGTACGACGTGTCCACCGACCTGGGGGCGGTGGCGCGGACCGCGGCGGAGGAGGGCGTGACGGGGCTGGAGGAGATGGAGATGGAGCTGTTCCGGCCGGTGAAGGTGATGCTGGCGCGGAAGGCGGAGAGCATGGAGGACGCCTTCGACACCGTCGGCGGGGAGGACGGGGTGGCGGCGCTGGAGTACAAGTACGACGGGTTCAGGGTGCAGATCCACAGGGACGGCGACGAGGTGACGGTGTTCTCGCGGCGGCTGGAGGACGTGACCGACCAGTTCCCCGACATCGTGGCGGCAGTGCGGGAGCACGTGGACGCGGACGACTGCATCATCGAGGGCGAGACCGTGGCGTACGACCCCGATGACGGCTCGATGGTCCCGTTCCAGCAGCTGTCGAAGCGGATAAAGCGGAAGTACGATATCCAGCGGATGGTCGAGGAGGTGCCGGTCACGGTCTACCTGTTCGATGTCATCCGGCTGGACGGGGAGAGCATGCTGTCCGCGCCGCTGCGGGAGCGGTGGGCGGCGCTGCAGGACATCGTGGACGGCAGCGAGCGGGATATCACGCTGGCGCACCACAGGGAGACGGCGGACATGGAGGAGGCGCAGACGTTCTACCAGGAGGCGCTGAACGACGGGCAGGAGGGTATCATGCTGAAGAACCTGGACGCGCGGTACCGGCCGGGGTCGCGGGTCGGGTACATGGTCAAGCTGAAGCCGGTGATGGAGACGCTCGACCTGGTCATCGTGGCGGCGGACTGGGGGGAGGGGCGGCGGAGCGACTGGCTGGGGAGCTACATGCTGGCGTGCCGCGACGCGGAGACCGGCGAGCTGGAGACGGTGGGGAAGATGGCGACCGGGTTCACCGACGAGCAGCTGGCGGAGCTGACCGACCGGCTGGAACCGCTCATCACCGAGGAGGAGGGCCGCCACGTGGAGCTGGCGCCGGAGGTCGTGGTGGAGGTGGCGTACGAGGAGATCCAGGAGAGCCCGGAGTACGGGAGCGGGTACGCGCTCCGGTTCCCGCGGCTGGTGCAGGTGCGGGAGGACATGGACCCGGAGGACGCCAACGAGCTGGAGAAGGTCGAGAACCTGTTCGAGAGCCAGCACGGATAGGTTTAAAAAGATATATTCCTTACCAATTGGTAACAAACATCCGCGGCGCCGGGCGCTGGAGCCTAATCAAAGGTTTAATAAACGGCGGCGGGGAAACCATAACCACGTATAAGGTGCTAGGATGGTCGCCAGTCAGGAGACGCTTGACGCCCTCGAAGACATCGGTCTGAACATGTACGAGCGGAAGATTTACTCCGCGCTGATATCGCGCGGCGTCTCCACGGCCGGCGAGCTGTCCGAGATGACCAACGTCCCTCGTTCTCGTGCGTACGACGTCCTTGAATCCCTGGCCGAGAAGGGGTTCGCCATCCTGAAGCCGTCCAAGCCGATGCAGTACGTTGCGGTGCCGCCGGAGGAGGCGCTGGAGAACGTCAAGGACCTGCACCGGGAGGAGATGGAGGAGAAGCTGCAGAAGGTCGACCGGTTCAAGGAGACGGAAGCCGTCCAGGAGCTCCAGAACCTGTACAGCGAGGGCGTGGAACGGGTCGAACCGGGCGAGATGACGGGAACGGTCAAGGGCCGGTACAACGTGTTCAAGCACGTCGGCAACGCGTATTCCGATGCAGAGCAGGAGATAAAGATCATGACGACGGAGGAGGGACTGAACGAGATCCACGAGAACCACATGGACGACCTGCAGGCCGCGGAGGAGAACGGCGTCCATATCCGCGTTCTCGCCCCGGTGACGGACGCGAACCGGGACGCGTACGAGGCCATCGCCGATGTCGCCGAGGTCCGGCACCTCCACGACGAGATGGAGGAGCGGCCGGAGACACGGTTCCACGTGGTCGACGACGAGAACGT
>JAXINY010000123.1:0-3697 GCA_034190525.1 Asbonarchaeaceae archaeon (SeqCode)
GTCCCGCCGCAGCTGCGTCAGCTCACGGTTCCCGCCGGAGAACGCGGCGACCCGGCCAAGCCCGTACCGCCACGCTGTAAGGAAGGGCTGGCCGCCGGTCCCGGTCACGAGGAGGTTCGCACCTCGCCGCGGCTGCACCGCGTCGAACCCGGTCACCGCCGCGGACAGTGTTTCGCGCTGCGTGATGAAGTGGGACGGGTCGACGACCACGAGCCGCGATGCTTTCCCCGCTGCACCGCCTGCAGCGAACACGAACTGCAGCCTCCCTGTTTCCGACGCGTCCAGGAACATCCCGTTCGCGGCGTCCGTCACCTGCCGGAGGAAGTCCGTGTTCGCGTCGCCGCCGACCGCGACCGTGATCAACCGGGCCTCAAGGTTCCGCGCGACCCGCCGCGTCGTCGCCGGCACCTGCGCGTTGGCGCCGAGCCCACCGATCTTCCCGTCCGTTATCCAGATGATATTCCCGGTCTCGTTGATGAGCTCTGCCGCGCCGCGCAGCCCGGCGTTGTGGAAGGACGGCCCGCTCGGCTGCAGCCGGGCGATCTTCTCCTTCAACCGGCTTCGGTGCAGGGACAGCGGTTTCGGCCTGGAGACGAGGTACGCATCCCGATTGTACGCGACTGCACCGGCCCGGTTGTTGAACGGGAGCAGCTCCACGAGGTTGTACGCGATCTGCTTGGACCGCTTCACCGCTCCCTCCTGTGCGGTGCTGACGGAGATGTCGACGGCGAGCACGATCGTCGTGCCCTTCGACTGCTCCCCCGTGTCTGCGTTCCGCACAGGCAGGACGTCCATGACCGTGTCACCGGGGTCACCCGTGTACACCACGCCGTTCCCCTGCATCGCGTACTGCTCGAGTCCCTCCACGTCCTTCTTCAGCACGACCGCGTAGTAGTCCTGCAGCTGTTCCGGGAGCTCGCCCCGGTACGTCACGTCGTAGAACTCCTCCAGCGCCGCACCCATCCCTCCCCTGTTCCCGACGACCAGCACCTCCGGTTTCGCCGCCACCTCGACAGCCTTGAAGTACCGGTCGTTCGTCTCGTACCTGTCGTTGACAGGGATGCTGGCGGTGATGCGGTGGCTCCCCTCGGACTGGAACGTCCGCGTGAACGTCCACGTGGACTCACCGCTCTCCTGCAGTGATACCGTCGTTCCGTCCACCTGCACCTGCGGCGTCGCCGTCTCGCCGGTGGAGGAGACGTGGACGGTGAACCGGGTCTCCGCGCCGGGCACCGTCGTTTCCGGCCCCTCCACCCGGACAGCGGCCTCCTTCTGCGCGTCCAGTTCCAGGACGTTGAGCGTGGAGTTCACGGCGTTGAACCGTTCCGCCACACCGTCCAGCGATGCGGTGGACCGGAAGTCGCTGACCGCGATGTAGTTGGTGTTCGGTTCCAGGTGCCTGAGGATGCCCTGCTTCAGGTCGGAGGTGTTGCCTGCCGCGATCGTCCGCCGCCGCACCTCCACGCTGTCGAGCCGGAGCGACGGCCGCTCGAGCACGGACGCCGACATGGACCTGTCCACGAGCAGTGTCAGGCGCGGCTGGCTGTGGACCTGCTGCTGCATCGTGACGGTGGGTCCTGCCACCGCCACGACGAGCAGGACGAGGAGGACGGCGCGGAGCAACGTGGTCGCCTGCCTGAACCGGTCGCCCCGTTTCACCGCGCTGTACAGGAGCGGGAGGACGAGCACGAGCAGGACCAGTGCGAGCGGGCGCTGGAACCCGGCCATCATACCACGCCCCGCCACCGGAGGTAGCCGAACTCGCCGAGCGCCATCACGAGCAGCAGCGCCGCGGCGTAGTGTTTCAGCGGTTTCTCACTGGTTTCTGCCCCCTTCGACCTGCTGCCCTCGACCGTCACCTGCTCCTCCTCCGACTCGTCGGGACTGGCGAGGTTGGCCGCGACGGTCGTCCGCCCCGTCCCGTAGAACCCGGCGTCGACCATCCTCACCCCGCCCTGTTCGCTGCCGTGAGGGGTGTCGACCGTCGATGCGTTGAGCCGCCCACCCGTTTCACGGTTCCACGCCGCCACGGTCGGCCTGTCCGTCAACTGCTGCAGCAGGTCCTTCCAGAACACGGGGTAGAGGAAGTCGAACCGGAAATCCCGGTCCCGGATGTTGTACAGCACCGCCTCCCCCTGACCGTACTCCGCTTTCACAAGCGCGTTGTGCGTCGCCAGCGCCGCGCCGCCGGTCCGCCGGACAGGGAAGACGCCGGTCTTACCGACCAGCACCCGCCGCGGCTCCTGGATCTCCACCGTCACGTTCCGCGGTGCGCCGGTCCGTTCCACAGGGAGCGCGGACAGCTTCTGGAAGATGCCGTCCTGCGCGAAGACGACGAGGGACGCCCCGCCGCGCGTCCTCGCCTCCAGCTCCTCCACGGTGCTTCGAAGGATGCCGTCAGTCCGCCCGATGATGTACACGTCCGCCTGCGGCACCTGGTTCAGCGGCGGAGTTACTGTTTCGATGGTGGTGAAGTTGATGAGCTCGACCGCCTTTTCGAGGTACCGGTTCCCGGTGTCGGAGATAAGCAGCACACGGAACTGCCGCTCCGGCGGGATGGAGATGTAGGCGGTGTTGTCGGCCGGGACCGGGTCCTGCTCCAGCTCGACCGTGGTCTTCCCAGAAGGTGTCGGGACCGTGACGGTCTCCACTGCGCCGGGCGGGATGGTGAGCGTGGTGGAGGTCGTGCCCGCCGTGAGTCCTATCTTCGCCTCCTCCTGCATGACGTTCTTCACGTCGACGGTACTGTTCCCCCGCCCTGCATCGACCCCGACCACCCCCCACCTGTTCCCTTCACCCGTATCCATCACGGCGACCGTCCTCCCTGCCGCCCGGAGGTCCTCCACCGCTTGCACCGCGTCACCGCCGCCCACGGTCTGGTCCAGGTCGCTCGCCACGGCCACCGCTCCCCGGTACCGTGACGCGACCCGCAGCGCCGTGGTGATATCGGTCTCCACGTCCCGCGGCGACACGTCACCGATCCGGTCCATCAGCCGCTGCGTTCCGACGTTCTCCAGCGGCACGTCCACCTCCTCCCCCGCCACGACCAGCGTGTTCCGCTGACCCGCATGCCGCTTCACGAACCGGCGGAGTTCGTCGCGGTCGTCCGCCATGCTGGCGGACCGGTCAACCACGACGACAGCGTTCTCCACGGTCTTCCGCCCGGTCACGTAGGGTCCGGCGAGCGCCGCCGCGATCCCTGCGATGAACAGGACGTGGAGCAGCAGCACGAGGTTCCGCTGCAGCATGTGGAGCGCCTGCTGCACCCGGCCGGACCGTTCCTCCTCCAGGAAGAACTGCATCGACGGCATGACACGCTCCTCCGGCTCCGGCCGCATCAGGTAGAGGATGAGGAGCGGGAGGAGCGCGAGCAGCGCGAGCAGGCCGGCCGGGGAGAGGAAGTACTGCTGGAGGAGGGGGGACTGCTGCAGGACGGCGTGGAACATCACGTGTAGGTGCGGGCGGACACAATTTATAGATGGGGTGGAGCAGGGCCGGAGCCGTCCACGAACGCCGGCACATTTATAAGGGACGGGCTTCCTCTTGTTCCCTGCACATCTACCAACGGTGCACGCTACAATGAAAATCCAAGAATCGCTCAAGAAGGTGGGTGCTGCGGCCGGTTCCGCCCTGATGGTCGGTATGACCATGGGCGCGGCCCAGGCAACCGCCAACACGCTAGGCGACTTCCCGCAAC
>JAXINY010000047.1:0-3684 GCA_034190525.1 Asbonarchaeaceae archaeon (SeqCode)
GACGACGTTCGCCGTGTTCTACGGACTGTACCGGAAGTTCCCGGAGGCGAAGGGGGTCTGGTACTCGCTGATGTACGCGTCCGTCGCCACGGTGGCGTTCGGCCTGGTGTACGGCGAGATGTTCGGCTACGTCATCTTCGGCCATCACTCGGAGCTCGCGAAGGTGACCGGCATCCACCTGTTCGAGCAGATCCCTATCCTGTTCCACCGCACCGAGCACCTGTCGCAGGTACTGACGATGTCCGTGCTCATCGGCGTGGCGCATGTGAACGCGGGCTACCTGGTCGGGGCGTACAACGAGTACCTGCACCACGGCCTGAAGCACGCCGTCCTCGCCAAGCTGTCGTGGATCGTGATGGAGGCCGGTGTCGCGGCCTGGTTCCTGACCGGGAATGCGGTGCTCGGCGCTGGCATCGGCCTGCTCGGTGCGGCGATGATCGCCGCGGGCGAGGGCATCGAGGGGGTGGTGGAGATCCCGTCGCTGCTGTCCAACATCCTCTCCTACCTGCGGATATTCGGCGTGGTGATGGCGGTCATCGCGCTCGCTGTCGTGGTGAACACGCTCGCGGAGCCGCTGTTCCAGGCCGGCAGCTTCCTCATGGCGCTGCTGGGTGTGACGGTGCTCGTGGTCGGGCACACGTTCAACACGTTCCTCAAGCTGATGGAGTCCGGGCTGCAGGGAATCCGGCTGCACTACGTGGAGTTCTTCACGAAGTTCTTCGAGGGCGGCGGCCAGTACTACCGGCCGTTCGGCGGTGATTAAGGTATGAAGACGGCGCACATCGAAACAACCCCTATAAACGTTTCGGACAAAAGCTACCGGTGAGGTGACAACGGATGGCTGCTGAAGGAGCAATCGGTGCGGGCATCGCGATCGGCCTCTCCGCCCTCGCGACTGGATGGGCGCAGGCCAACATCGGCTCCGCCGCCGTCGGCGCGATGGCCGAGGACGAGTCCCTGTTCGGCCGCGGCCTCGTCCTGACGGTCATTCCCGAGACGATGGTTATCTTCGGGCTCGTGGCCGCGCTGATTGCACTCGGGTTCATCGGATAAAGCCGCGATCGGGGATAAGCTCCCGGTCGCAGCCAACCCCGTCCCGCACACAGGGACGACGATACAGACGCACACCACACGACACGATGGGTCTCGACGCTGTCACGCAGGAAATCGCCGACGAGGCGGAAGCCAAGGCGGAGCGCATCCGCCAGGAGGCGAAGCAGCAGCGCGAGGAGCTGCTCGACGAGGCGCGCGAGGAGGCGGAGCGCATCCGCGAGCAGGCGCGCAACGACGCCGAATCCGAGGCGGAATCCCTCCGCCGGAAGGAGCTCTCGGCCGCACGGATGGATGCACGGCAGGAGCGGCTTGCCGCCCGGGAGGACGTCCTTGAGGACGTGTTCGACCGGTTCCGCGACCGCGTCCACGACATGGACGACGACACGGAGGAAGAGCTGGTCGCGGCGGCGCTCGACCGGCTGGACGACGACATCGACATCGGCACCGTCCACGCCCGTGACGCGCTTGAGGACGTGGCCGACGAGTACGGCACGTTCGAGCCGCACGACGCCCGCGGCGTGGTGGTCGAGACCGCCGACGGGAACCGGCGGTTCGACCTGACGTTCGACAGCGTCGCCGACGATGTCATCGCCGGGGCCCGGAAGGAGGTCTCGCAGGTGCTGTTCGAGTGATAACGGGGACGCTCACCGGCCGGAAGAACTTCTCGTACGTGAACGCGCGGGTCCGCGCGCGGCGCGGCGACCTCATCACCGACCAGGAATACCGGAAACTGGTCAAGATGGACATCCCCGGGATCGCCGAGTTCCTCGGGAAGCGCGGGTACGAGCAGGAGATGGAGGAGCTCGGGGCGGACCACGAGGGCGAGGACCTGATCGCGGCCGCGGTGCGGCAGAACCTGGCGCGCACGTACCGCGAGCTGATGGACATGTCGCCGGACCCTGTGCAGGAGCTGCTGGACGTGTACTTCCGCAAGTTCGATATCGAGAACATCAAGATGGTGCTCCGCGCGGTGCACAGCGGCGAGGAGGTGGAGGGGCTGCTCGTGCCGACGCGGGAGTTCGACGCCGCGGCGCTCGAGCGGCTGGCCGGGATGGACAGCATCGAGGCAGTGATGGACGCCGTCGAGCTCGACGGACTGGACGGGGATATCGAGGAGCACCTGCCTGACGACCCCCGACTGGCCGATATGGAGGACGCGCTCGATACCCATTACTACACGGCGATGGTCGAGGAGGTGGAGGCGGTCGGCGGCCGCAGCGACCTGTTCCGCCGGTTCCTGGAGACGGAGGCGGTGCTGAAGAACGTGTCCCTCGTGCTGCGGATGAAGCGGCGCGGCCACGGCTACGAGGACATCGTGGACCGGCTCATCCCGGTGCCGGCGCGGGCGGACATCGACCCCGAGGAGCTTGCCGCGCTCGACACGGTGGACGAGATCGTCGACCGGCTGGCCGACGCCCTGGACGGCGTGGAGCTGGGTGACCGGTCGCCGGCCGAGGTGCAGCGGGCGCTGGAGACGTACAAGCTGCGGCAGGGCATCCGGCTGATGCATGCGGACCAGCTCGGGGTCAACCCGGTGCTCGGGTTCATGGTATGCAAGGAGGTGGAGGCCACCAACCTGCGGATGCTGGCGCGGGCGACGGAGGCCGGCCTCGGCGACGAGTTTATCGAGCGCAACCTCGTGGAGGGTGTCGCGTCGTGAGGGTGAGCGTCGTCGGCCCGGAGGAGTTCACCCTCGGGTTCAAGCTCGCCGGCATCACCGCCGCGTACGAACCTCAAGAAGACGAGCTGCCGGACGCGGTGGACCGCATCATGGCGGAGGAGGAGGGCGTGGTCATCATGGACGGCGGGTACATGGATGCGCTGGACGAGCGGACGCGGATGGAGCTGCAGAACTCCGTCGACCCGGTCGTGGTGCCGCTGCGGGAGGACGCGGAGGGCGAGGACCTGCGGCGGAAGATCAAACAGGCGATCGGCGTCGACCTGTGGAGCGAGGACTGACGCGGATGTACGCGAGGACCGGGACGCTGACAGGGCATAAAAATGTTTGCCGGACAAGGTGATAGTTGATGGCTGACGAGATAACGGATACAGGCGAGATCTACAAGGTCTCCGGCCCGGTCGTCGTCGCGGAGGACCTGGACGCGCAGATGTACGACGTGGTCAAGGTCGGCGAGGAGGGGCTGATGGGGGAGGTCATCGAGATCGAGGGCGAGAAGACATCCATCCAGGTGTACGAGGACACGACCGGCATCCGGCCCGGCGAACCGGTGAAGAACACGGGCTCCCCGCTGTCCGTGGAGCTCGGGCCGGGGATGCTGTCCAGCATCTACGACGGCCTGCAGCGGCCGCTCCCGGCGCTGGAGGAGCAGACCGGGAGCTTCATCGCCCGCGGCGAGGACGCGCCCGGCGTGGCCCGCGACGAGGAGTGGGAGTTCGAGGCGCACGTGGAGGAGGGCGACGACGTGTCGAAGGGCGACGTGCTCGGCGTGGTGGAGGAGAAGGGGAAGGCGCACCGCATCCTGGTGCCGCCGGACCGCGAGGGGACCATCGATACCATCGAGGAGGGCGCGTTCACCGTTGACGAGACCGTCGCAACGCTGGAGGACGGGACGGAGCTGCAGCTGATGCACGAGTGGCCGATCCGGGAGGCCCGCGAGGTGACGGAGAAGC
>JAXINY010000014.1:0-3647 GCA_034190525.1 Asbonarchaeaceae archaeon (SeqCode)
ACGGCCTACACCGCGACAGGGTTCCTGCTCGACCTGCCACGCGTCCACCGGCTGGACGGGGACCGGCCCTAGTCCTCGCCGCGGACATCCCGGTTCAGCACTTTCTTCAGCAGGGCGAACCCGTCGTGGAGGCAGTCGTCGCACACGTCCTTCCCGATGCGCTCCGACCGCTCCTCCTCGTGGTCGTCCAGCGGCTCGCCGCAGAAGTCGCAGCGGTGTGCCATGCCCTACCAGTCGCGCGCGGGGTTAATCAATGTACCGCCTCGTCCAAGAACTGCGCGATGTCGACGAACGCGCGGACGTCGAGCTCGCGGACCCGCTCCTGGCTGTGCGGCAGCTCGTCCCGCAGTTCCTCCGCCTGTGCATCGTCGATGTCGAGCATGTAGGCGCTGCCCGTGAAGGCGTTCCGCGTCTTCTTCTTCCCGTGCGTGAACAGCGCCTTCGTCACCTGCCGGAACCAGGCGTCGTCCACGTCGAACGCCTCGTTCCGTGGGAACAGCTTGACGAGGGCGGCGTCCACGTCCATCGGTGGCTCGAACAGGCGGCGCGACACCCCCTCGAGATAGGCGGGGAGGAACCTGTAGTTGGCGAGGACGGTGGTGCGGGAGTACTGGTCGTCGCCGGGCTCCGCGACCAGGCGCTGCGCGAACTCCTCCTGCACCAGGAGGACGCTGCGCGCACCGCGCTCCACGAGCAGGTCGAGGACGTCGCTGGACCGGTGGAACGGGATGTTGGATACGCAGGCGTCGAATGCGGGGATGTCTGCCTTCAATGCGTCCTCCTCCCGGATATCAACGTTTTCGTAGTCTTCCAGTTCCTGCCGGAGGACGCGCACCAGCTCCGCGTCGTTCTCGTAGGCGATGACCTGGCCCGCGGCGTCGGCGAGCGCGCGGGTGATGGTGCCGACGCCCGCCCCGATCTCCAGCACCACGTCCTCCTCGCCCAGTTCGGCGGCGTCCACCATCGCCTCCACCGTCGCAGAATCGTCGAGAAAGTGCTGCCCGCGGTCGGTGCGCGGCCGGATGCTGTACTGCTGGAGGGTGTCGCGGATCATAGGCCTTCGGTCGTCACCGTCACGCCCTTCTCCCGGAGCAGCTCCATCTGCCGGTTGACGAAGTCCTCCTCCACCGTGCCCTTGGTCGCGATGAAGTACATGATGGCGTCACCGATGGGACGCATCACCCTGCCGGCGCGCTGCGTCGCCTGTCGACGGGAGCCGCCCTGCCCGGACATGACCACGCCGACCTCCGCGTCCGGGATGTCCAGGCCCTCGTCGCCGATGCGGGAGACGATGAGCCGCGTCAGTTCGCCCTCGCGGAACTCCTGCAGGATGTCGTCCCGCTTCTCGTGGTCCATCTCCCCGGAGACGAACGGGATGTCGAACTCGCGACTGAGTTTCTCGCCCTGCTCGATCCAGTCCGCGAACACGATGACCTTCTCGTCCTCGTGGTCGTCAAGCAGCTCCTGCAGCCGCTCCTCCTTCGCCGGGTTCTTGGAGGCGACGATGTTCTTCTCGATGCCGTCGGCGTCCTCGTACTGCTGCCGGTACTCGGGGCCGGCCCAGTCGACGAACAGGATGTTGACCTCGGGCTTGATGACGTGGCCCTTCTCGAAGAACAGCGACCAGTCCCCGCCGATCTCCGGCCCGATGAGGGTGAAGATGTCCTTCTCCTTCGCGTCCTCGCGTACGGGTGAGGCGCTGAGGCCGACCCTGCGCGTGCTCTGCAGGTTGGCGGCCTCGCGGAACACGGTCGCGGGGATGTGGTGCACCTCGTCGAAGATGATGAGTCCCCAGTCCTGCCGGAACACCTCGGTGTTCTGCCCGACGATGTGGTAGGTCGCCAGGGTGATATCCTTAATCTCCTTCGTGTCGCCGTGGTACTCGCCGATGTCATCCTCCGCCGCGCTGGTCTTGTCGAGGATCTCCTCCTTCCACTGCGGGATGAGCGAGCGCTGGGGGACGAGGATGAGCGTCGGCGCATCCGTATCCACCATGGCCGCGATGGCGGTGACGGTCTTCCCCGACCCGGACGGGTTGGCGAGGACGACGGCCTTCATGTCCCGCACCTTCTGCAGCATGTCCTCCTGGTAGTCGCGCAGGTCGACGTTCAGCTCCAGGCCGAGCTCCCTGTCGACCTCGCGGAACTTGTAGTCGTCCGAGACCGGGTAGCCCTTGTCGAGCAGCGCCTTCTTTATCTTGACGCGGGCCTTGGACCCGGACTTGATGCGGGACTTCGTGTCCGTGACATCCGCGACCAGGTTGTCGCGCACCTCGTCGATCTGCCGCGCGTACTCCATCCGCTCCGGGTCGGTCGATGTCAGGACGTAGTACGGTCCCTCCTTCTCGATGCCGAAGATGCGCTTCCGCTGGAACGTGTCCGCCAGCCAGTCCCGGAAGTTCGGGTAGTCCCGGTCCAGCACCTCGTCGAAGATATCCGTCGCCTCTGCCTCCTCGAGGTCGGAGTTCCACAGGTCCATCCGCCGGACCTCGAACTTGTACAGGCCGTCGGCGGACGACTCCATGTGCGCCACACGCGATAACTTGCGGAGGGTCTCCTCCGACGGGTCGGAGACGACGAGCTCGCGGGACGGCTCGAAGAAGAACACCTCCTCCGCCTCCTCCGCACGGTCCACCACGTCCTCCGGCAGGTCGTCCTTCCGGTCCTCCCACTCCTCGTCGGAGAACTCGATGCGTACGGGAGACATCCCTTCCACCCCCGCATCCAACAGTTTTAAACGTGGACGCGGCCGCGGAACAGCCCGGCGTAGCATTTAAATACGGGTGGGTCCAATAAGCGCATCATGCGAGTGAACCGGGCGGATAGTGGCCGGAAAGGCGTGTCCCCGCTCATCGCGGCGGTGCTTCTGATCGCGTTCACCATGGCGGTCGCTGCCATCCTGACCGCGTGGGTGACGACGTTCACGCAGGAGCAGACGGCCGAGCTGGGGAACAAGTCCGCGAAGCAGATCGACTGCAGCTTCGGCCAGCTTGAGATCTTCGACACGACGTCCGACACGACGTGGGTGACGGTCGCCATCACCAACACCGGCACCGTTGACTTCAACAACACGAGCGTGACGACGCTGTCCGGCGGCTCGGTGCTCGGGAAGGGCTACCTCTCCGACCTCGGGTCCGGGCAGACCAAGAGCATCAACGTCTCCTGGTCCAGCGGCGGGGCGGCGGAGACGGTGCGCATCGCCACACAGCAGTGCCCGACGGTGACGGACGAGGCGACGGTCAACTGAGGCCGCGGCCTATTCTGACGGCTGGAGACGGTCGAAGAACGCGGCATAGTCACTCAGCGCTTCCGGTTCCTCCTTCCGGTAGAGGGAGGAGCGGTGCGCGGAGCGCTCCTCCTCCAGCGCCAGCACACCGAGGCTGACGGCGGCGTTGCACATGTACCCTGCCGCGCTGTTCGGTGCGTCGTCGAGGTCGAAGTGACTCGACTTGACCCGGGTGTACCCGATGTCCCGGAGCTCGCGGAAGAACTCTGCACCGTACTGCACCAGGTAGCTGACCTGCACCTTGCGCTGGTCGGACGCATCGAGGCGGGAGAGCATGCGCATCCCGTCCGTCCCGGCCATCCCGGCGAGGTACAGCTCGCGGTCGGTCAGGGTGTCGTCGTCGAACAGGTGGTCGTCGAACT
>JAXINY010000090.1:0-3616 GCA_034190525.1 Asbonarchaeaceae archaeon (SeqCode)
CGGAGGAGGTGCTGGACAACATCTTCGTCGCCCGCGCGTTCAACTCCGACCACCAAATCCTGCTCGGGGAGAAGGCGCAGGAGATCGCTGAGGACAACGACATCGGCCTCATCGTGGTCGACTCGCTGACCGGTGAGTTCCGCTCCGACTACGTGGGGCGGGGCGAGCTGGCGGAGCGGCAGCAGAAGCTGAACAAGCACATGAAGCACCTGAAGAAGCTGTCGAACGCGTACAACGCCGCGGTCGTGGTGACGAACCAGGTGATGTCCAACCCGGACCAGATGTTCGGCGACCCGACGAAGGCCATCGGCGGCCACATCGCCGGCCACAACTCGACGTTCCGCATCTATCTCCGGAAGAGCAAGAAGGACAAGCGGGTGGCCCGCCTCGTGGATTCGCCGTACCTGCCAGAGGGAGAGGCCGTCTTCACCATCACGGACGCGGGCATCGTGGACGCGTGACCGCGTCCGTCGTCACACGATGTCGTCCTGGCTGACGATGACGAAGTCGCCGACCGACCGCACTGCGCTGAACGGGACCATGTGACGGCCCTGCGCGTTCGCCTCAACGTTCAGCTCGCGGAGATTATCGGTCGCGTCCGAGATGAGCAGGTTCATGAGCTCGCCGGTCTCGGAGACGAAGCTGACATCGTCGACCTCGCCGAAGGTCTTCCCCTTCTCCTCGCTGACGATGGTCTTGCCGACAAGGTCGTTACCGCGGATTTCTCCTGTCATCTGGTATCACATTCCCGGCTTATGGCCGCATCATTATATAAGTTACTCCGGGAGCCGGTAGAGATAGTTGCGGCCGCGCCGCTCCCGCTCCACGACGCCCTGGTCGACGAGGCGACGGAGGATGTTGTTGATGGAGCGGATGGCGTGGGACCGGGTCTTGTAGTCCTCGCTGCCCAGGTGGTCGACGATCTCCCCGGACGTCGCCTCGCCCGTCTCCTCGATGGCCTGGTAGATGGCCTCCTGCTTCGGTGTGAGGTTCACGGTGTCCTGCTCCGCACCCTCGTCCGTTCCCCCGTCTTCGTCCTCACCCCCCTCATCCGCTGCATCTGCCGCGTCTTCGGACGTCTCGCCGGTATCGGCGGACGAACCATCGGTGTTCATTTCATCTGAACTCTCATCCAGCACCGCCTGGACGTCCTCCTCGTCGATGATGGACTTGTCCTCGTCCGCGGCGGTGATGACGCACTCGTTACATACACGGAGAACTTCACGCGGGAAGCCGTCCGTCGCCTCGTACACCTGGAGGAGCGCTGACTGCGTGAACGGCTCGATGGACGCGCCGCCCACCTGCTCGATCCGCTTCCGGACCAGCTGGATGGTGCTGTCCTTGTCCAGCGACTGCAGGCGGACGATCTCCGTGGCGCGGCTGTACAGCGTCCCGACCTCCTCCTCGAGCTTGTCCTCGAACGAGGGGAGCCCGGCGGCGACGACGGACAGGCCGTCGATGTGGTCGATCGCGGTCCGGAGCCACTCCAGCACCTCGATGGACGCCTCGTGCCCCTCGTCCACCAGCAGCACGAGGTTGTCGGCGTACTTGTCGTTCAGCGCCTCGTCGATGTTGTACAGCGAGTAGGAGTTGAGGAGGCGCGCGAGCGTGCCGGGCTCCAGCACCTCGTCCCGCATGTACTCCAGGAGGTCGGACTCGTTCACGGGCGGCTTCGACATGTAGAACAGCGGGAACGCACCGGAATAGTCGCGCTCGATGCTCCTGAGCATGTTCGTCTTCCCCGCCCCGGTCTCACCGAGGAGCAGCGTGAACTTGCTATCGGACTCGAGGCTGTTCCTGATGCGGCGGGCCTCGTCCTCGTACCCTATCATCAGTTCCGGATAGATACGGAAGTTGAACGGGTTGCGCTCCCAGTCAAACTTCTCCATCCACTCACGTATCTGGGATTGCTCCATACCGTTCACTTACACGTGAATCTGGAATGTTAACAAACTTATTTATGTCTTCCGCGATGGATGAACGTCGATGAGGTACTTCATATCTATAGATGTGAACGATGAATCCGTGAAGAATAATCTCGTGAACTTCATGGACGAGCTCTCCGGTATCGGGGATATCGACACCGTCCCGCCGCAAAACCTCCATATAACGCTCCTATTCCTTGGAGAGCGCGGGGGAGCTGCGCGGGAGGAGCTGCGGGCATCGTTCATCGACGCGTGCGAGGATTTAGATGTAGGTGAATTTACGTGTATGTTATCAGGTGTAGGTGTGTTCCCTCACATGAACTACATAGAGGTCGTATGGGCGTCCGCAGAACCGGAAAAAGAACTTGATGAACTTCATATGAACTTCGATGAACGGATGAGCGGGGGGAATGAACATGATTTCGTCCCGCATGTTACGGTCGGCCGTGTGAGAGGTGTCGATCCGGGGGAGAAGCAGCAGCTGCAGGAGCTGATCGAGAGCCATCCCGCCGATTTCGGGGCGTTCGACGTCGACCGTGTGAGACTTAAGGAGAGCGTGAGCGGGGAAGGCGGGCCGACGTACCGGGACGTGGAGGTCCACGAGCTGTGAGGGGTGCGGACCGTCTGACGCGGCTGTCGCTCCTCGCCGCCCTCACCGGTCTCGGGCTGATGTACACTGCATCGGCCGCGTTCGAGCCGCGCACCGCGCGTCCGGCAGGCATCGCGCGCGGGGATATCGGCAGCACGGTGCGGGTCCGCGGCACCGTCACTGACGTGGAGCGCACCGACGAGGCCGTGTTCTTCACCGTATCCGGCAAGAGCGGCGACATCCGCGCCGTCAGCTTCTCCGACCGCCCGGACCTCGCGGCGGGGGAGGCGTACGCGGTCACGGGACGGGTCGACATCTACCAGGGTGAGCTGGAGCTCATCGTCGAGAACGTGGTCCCGCAGGGATCTACCGCGCCGCCCCCAGGGTAACTCCGGAAGAGGCCGGTACACGGCCGGACAGCGGCCAGCGACACCTTCACGTGAACTGCGATGGCGCGTGAAAAAGAGGGATATCGCCCGCCTGTAACACGGGGTCGCTCATCCGCCGACCTGTTACGGGGCGCTCGCGTCCGCTGACCGGGGCGGGCGGTTCCCGCATCGCGGCGGATTCTTTTAAACTAGCTGTATCCCTTGACGAGCGGCTCGTAGGAGAGGCGCTCGCTCTTCGCCAGGGTCGGCTCGAGGCCGAAGAAGTTGCGGACCTCGTTGATGTACCGGTTGAGCTCTGCCTCCGCATACTCCACCCAGTACTCGAACTGCTCGTGGAAGAGGAGCTCGTACCAGATGCGGCGGAACAGCTGGTGGGTGCGCTTGTGCTCTTCCCCGGGAAGTTCCACCACCAGCTTCGCGATGGGATTGAGCTCCAGCACCCCGAACATGCCCTCGTCCGTCATCGTCGGGGAGGTGCGCGTCCACATCGCGATGTCGAACGCGAGCTTGACGTCGGCGCCGTACTCGCGGGTGCCGCTGCGCTCCCCGATGTCGCGGATGGACACGATCTCCGAGCGGAAGCTGCCGGAGGTGAGGTTCTGCTCGTAGTAGACCTCGTACGTGTCGTCCATATTCATGTCGTCGTTCAGCAGCTTCTTCATCTTCTTGTAGCCCTCGATGATGTGGTGGGCCTGGTACCAGTCCATCGCCTC
>JAXINY010000081.1:0-3602 GCA_034190525.1 Asbonarchaeaceae archaeon (SeqCode)
GGCACATCCTGGACTGGTACTACGGCATCAACATCTCGCGGGCGCTGATGCTGGCCGTCAGGTCGCAGGACCGGTTCCAGAAGCTGTCCACCGGCCGGGTGCAGGGGCCGACGCTGAAGGTGCTGGCGGACCGGGAGCGCGAGATCCAGGCGTTCGAGCCGGACCCGTACTGGCAGGTCGTGGTGCGCGCTGGCGGGCTGGAGGCGACGCACGAGGCGGACCGGTTCTGGGAGGAGGACGCGGCCGACGACGTCATGGACACGTGTGAGGGCGCGGCCGCGGTCGTGGCGGACGTCAGCCGGAACCGGTACACGCACAAGCCCCCGGTCCCGTTCAACCTGACCGGGCTGCAACGGGAGGCGCAGTCCCAGTTCAACATCTCGCCGGCGCGGACGCAGGAGATCGCGCAGTCCCTGTACGAGGACTCGCTCATCTCCTACCCGCGGACGGAGTCGCAGAAGCTGCCGCCGAAGATCGGGTACGAGTCCATCCTCTCCAAGCTGAAGCAGCAGGACGACTACGAGGAGCAGGCGGAGACGGTGCTTGACATGGACGACCTGTACACGCAGCAGGGGGGCGGGGACGACCCCGCGCACCCGGCCATCCACCCGACAGGCGTGGCGCCGAGCGGGCTGGGCGACGACGAGGAGAAGGTGTACGACCTCATCGTGAAGCGGTTCTTCGCCGTGTTCGGCGAGGCCGCGGTGCGGGAGACGCTGAACCTGACGCTGGACGTGAACGGGGAGGCGTTCGAGGCGCAGGGGAAGCGGACCGTGGAGCGGAACTGGTTCGACCTGTACGAGCCGTACGTCAACGCGGAGACCATTGAGCTCCCGGACGTCGAGGAGGGGCAGGAGCTCGCGGTGGAGGAGCTGGAGAAGCTGGACAAGGAGACGAAGCCGCCGAGCAGGTACTCGCAGGCCGGGATCGTGTCGGAGCTGGAGGACCGGAACCTCGGGACGAAGGCGACACGGTCCCAGACCGTTGACCGGCTGTACGACCGCGGCTACATCGACGGCGCGCCCATCGAGGTGACGGACATCGGGCTGGCGGTGGTGGAGGCGCTGGAGGAGCACTGCCCCGACATCCTGTCCGAGGAGCTGACGCGGCAGTTCGAGGAGGAGATGCAGGCCATCCGGGACGAGGAGATGGACCGGGAGGAGGTGTTGAGCGAGGCACGCGAGACGCTCACGGGCATCCTGGAGACGTTCCAGGAGCAGGAGGACGCCATCGGCGCCGCCCTCGTGGACGCGATCGACGCGCACCGGAAGAAGCAGCGGGAGCTCGGGCCGTGCGACCAGTGCGACGACGGGACGCTGCAGATCATCAAGAAGAACGGCCGGTTCGTGGGCTGCACGAACTACCCGGACTGCGAGAACACCTACCCGCTGACGAACGGGAAGATCGAGGGGCAGGACGAGGTCTGCGACACCTGCAACACCCCCATCGTCAAGGTCATCCGGAAGGGGAAGCGGCCGTTCGAGATGTGTCTGGATCCGGACTGCCCGACGAAGGACGACTGGGACTAGTGGAGCGGCGCACCTCCCCCTCTGCGGGCCGCGACCCCGCGTTCTCAGTACACGGTCGACCGGGCGTACTGTGCGGCGTCGTCGATGTCGCCGAACCGGCCGTTTGGGACGGTCGTCGACACGTCGGACCGGGCCGGCCGGTACATGACGTGGAACCGTTCACCCGCCCCGTACTCCTCGTCCGCCGCCTCCTGGTCGCGGATCCAGACGAGCGGTGCACCAGTGGGAACATCGTCCCCGTCCCGGGAGAGGGCGCGGCGGAGGCCGGCGAGGTCGTCGGTCGCGAACATCACGCCCGTGTTGTCCCGCGTAGCTTATCACAGTTTCGGCACGTATTTATTGGTGGAGATGGAGGACTTCACATGGACACGGCCGGGCACGGGCGGAGCAGCACCAGCCCCCTCTACATCGCAGTCCTCGGCTTCGCCGGGCTGCTGCTGGAGGCGGTCGGTGTCTGGCTCGTGTTCGGCTGGGCGTCGGCGGGGGCGGGCCGGCTGGACGACCCGCGGCTGTTCCTGGGCGCGGTCCTCGCCATCGCCGGGTTCGTGGCGCTGACGCGGTGGCTGGCCGCGGTCGTGAAGGCACTGGTGCGGTGAACGGTCAGAAGACGCGCAGCCCGTCGCGGTCCGGCTCCTCGGCGGTCAGCGCCTCCTCGGTGATGTAGAACTCGGTCTCGATGCCTGCCGGCCGGGAGCGGTGCTTCTCGATGCGGGCGATGCGGCGGCTGTCCCCGCCCTTCTCCAGCTCCAGCAGCGCCTTCGACCAGTACGCCGGGATGTCGCGGCCGACGAGCACGGTCTCGTCGGACTCGAACTCCGAGTACACCTGGTTCGTGACGAGGACAGGAAGGTCCTCCTCGCGCGCGAGCTTCGACAGGACCGAGAACTGCTTCGAGAGCGCGGTGTTGGTCTCCTGCGCGTCACCGCCGTTCAGCTGCAGCCGGTAGAGGGAGACGAGCGAGTCCACCACGACGAGCGCGACGTCCCGTTCAGCGACAACGTCCGGCAGGTCGTCGAACACCTGCTGCTGCGCCTCGAACGTGGTCGGCTCGTACAGGACGACGCGGTCCAGCGCGTCCTCGTCGCCGTGGAGCTGGATGAACCGCTCGGCCGAGAACCCGCCCTCGGTGTCGATGAACACGACCGAGCTGTCCTGCTGCTGCAGCGCCGCGACCGTGGCCTGGAGGCAGACGTTGGTCTTGCCGGCGCCGGCGCCGCCGTAGACGTTGGTGACGACGCCGTGCTCGATGCCGCCGCCGAGCAGCTCGTCGAGCGCGTCGCACCCGGTAGAAAGCCGCTGCGGCGTGTCCATGCCCTACCATCCGCTGCAATGCTTATATGGTTCGATTTTCATCGACATACATAAAAATCTGTCGTGTATGGACATAAGATATGTCCGTCGAGGCCGCGCTCGTGACGTACGAGGCGCGGCGGGACCGGTTCGTCTCCCGCAGTGAGCGGAACCGGTTCTACCGCGGACTGCACGGCTACAAGCGGACGATCAGGCGGAACAACGATGTATACCACTACGACAAACCAGGGCTGGTCGGCGAGACACCGCACATCAAGGTCGCCGACTCCACGTTCATCATCGAGCGGGAGCACCTTCAAAAGTTTCGGGCGTACTTCGCCGAATGGGCCGGAAAGGTCGAGTACACGATATACATGATAACGCTGGACGACAGGGAGGCGATCGACGATGGAAGGTAGCAACGCGAACGGCGACGACAGCGACCGCGTGAAGCTGAAGGTCGGGGAGATCCCGCCGAACGCGCAGGAGGACATCGGCAGCGGCATCGTCCGCATCGACTCCAACGTGATGGAGGAGCTCGGCATCCGGGAGGGCGACGCCGTCCGCATCGAGGGAGATAGAGAGACGGTGGCGCGCGCCGCCCGCAGCTACCCGGCGGATGTCGGCCTCGGCATCGTCCGGATGGACGGCTACCTGCGGAAGAACGCGGGGACGTCGCTCCGCGAGACGGTCGAGGTCGAGAAGGCGGAGCTGGCGGAGGCGGAGAAGGTCGTGCTCGCGCCAGCCGAGGAGGGCGTCACCATCCAGGTCTCCTCCCCGTCC
>JAXINY010000053.1:0-3507 GCA_034190525.1 Asbonarchaeaceae archaeon (SeqCode)
GCAGATGATCAAGCAGTACCGGCAGGCGAGGAACATGATGGAGAAGTTTTCACAGGGCGGGCGGGGCGGGATGGAGAAGATGATGCGGCAGATGGGACTGGGATAGCGGAGCGTTTAAATGTTTTACTTGTTTTACATTCTTTGTATGGTGACGAAGACGATCCGCGGGGTCGATGAGGAGCTGTTCAACAGGTTCAAGAGCAAGGCCGCCGAGGAAGGAGTGACGGTCGGGGAGGCGGTTAACATGGCGATGCTGGAGTGGCTGTCGGAGGAGGCCGAGGTCAGCATCATGGAGCTTGAACCGGTTTCATGGGGGGAGGAGACCGCAAACCTCAGTGAGAACGTCGATGCAGCCCTGTACGGCGGTGAATGACTCATCCCGGTCTTTCTGGACTCGTCGTATATCGTCGCGCTGGACAACACGGACGACGAGCATCATGGGGACGCGCTGGAGCTGCGGGAGGAGCTTCGGTCGTCAGGGATGTACATCTCGGACTACATCTATGACGAGGTCGTGACCCTGACGCTGCAGTGGAACGGGCACGGGGAGGCCGTCCGCCTGTCCGACTACCTGCTCCGGTCGGACGTGACCGTGCTCCAGGTCGCCTCGCCGGTGTTCCGGTCGGCGGTGGAGCTGTTCGAGGAGCACCCGGTAAGCTTCACGGACTGCACCTCGGTGGCGCTGATGCGGCACGTCGGCATCGATCAGATGGCGAGCTTCGACACGGATTTCGACGCGTTCGATGACATCGCCGTCAGCCCATGACTACTCCTCGACGTTCACCTGCAGGAAGTCGGCGCCGCTGAACAGCTGGAACACGATGTCGTAGTCGATGCCGTAGAAGCTGGAGAGCTCTGCGGTGACGCGGCCGCGGCCGAGGTGGTCCCCGGTCAGCGTCGGGGTCACGGTGCCGGTCCCGTTCCGGGTGAACGCGTCCGCGGCAGCCCGGTCGGTGTTGACCTTCACCTCGAAGTCGGCGGACAGGTTCTTCCCGGCATCCTTGTTCCGGTACCGGAGCAGCAGGTCGCGCGTGTCCACGTAGTCCAGGTAGCCGGACGCGTTGTACTGCCACCGCACCTCCTCCGCTGTCAGGGACCTGTTCCACAGGCGGACATCGTCCACGGTGCCGTCGAGGTAGTTGCTGTTGCCCGGTGTGTTCCCGATGCCGAGCGTGGTCGCCGCGGTGTTGACGCTGCCGGTCTGGTCCACGGTCTGGACCGGCGTCCCGTCCAGGTAGACAGCGCACTGCGAGCCGTTGTACGTCCCGGCGAGGTGGTGCCACGTCCCGGTGGACAGGTTGCCGGTGCCGATGCGGGCGTCGCACTGCCACGACCCGCCGATCCGGAGCTGGTAGCGGACCACGTCGCTGCCGGCGCCGTCGAGCCACAGCCGGTACTGGTTGTCCTTCCCCACGACCACGCCATCGTGGGACAGGCCGTCGGCGTTGACCCAGGCGGCAACGGTCTGCTCGTCGAGGTCGAGCGTGGCTGCGTCCGGCACCTCCACCACGTCGTCCGAGCCATCGAAGTCGAGCGCGTTCCCGCGCAGCCCCGCGACCCGTCCCGGGTCGCTGCTCTCGCTCGCATCGGACGCACCGAGCGTCCCGTTGTTCCCGTGCGTGGAGTTATCCGCGGCGACCTGGCCTGCGCCCTGCGAAAACCGCCAGAACCCGGCGGTGTCGACCTCGATCATCTCCCCCGGCCCGACCACGCGGCGGATGCAGACCTGGACGTGGTCGTTCTCCACCCGCCAGCAGTCCTGCCCGTCCACCGACGCCCTGGTCACGGACACCCGCGCCATCGCGCTCAGCAGCAGGTTCCCGGTCTGCCGCGAGGTATGCGGGGCGATGATCTCCGCATCCGTGTCCACCTCGTACGCGATTTCGTCCGCGGCGCTGTCGAACAGGAGCTCGCCGCGGCGGAACGTTACCGACGTGGTCACCTGCGACCCCTCACCGCCCTCCGCGACCCGCTCGATCTGGTCCTGCAGCCCGGACAGGACATCCTTCGCGCTGTCAACCGCGGCGGCGTCCTGCAGGTTCTGCAGCACCGGCCCGGTCACGGTGATGACGGTGCCGACGCCGACGAGCACGATACCGGTGAACAGGACGAGGGAGACGAGGGACTGCCCCTGCCTACCGCGTCGCATTGATGCTCACCTTCGGTGTGCCGCTCCCGGTCTCCCCGAGGTTTTCGATGACGAGGTCGTGCGTCCCCGGTGACAGGTCGAAGTCGCTGACCAGGTCCACATCCGTCAGCCGCAGCGTGAGGCGGACGGTCATTTCCTCTGCGAGCGCGAACCCGAAGTTCGGGTTGATCTCGTCGAGGAACGTGCCGCCAGCGATGAGCGAGATGCGCTCCTCGATGTCCCCGGCGTCACCCTGCGCGAACGGGAGGAGCGTCCCGGCCCGGCCCCGCTCCTGCGTCATGTTGAACACGATGTCGCCGCCGCGCTCGTCGTACCCGACCGCGGTGGTCGTCGTCTCCTGCCCGGAGACGATACCGGTGACGAGCGACTCGTTGTCAGCAGCGATGTACCACGTCTCACGCCCGGCGGTGTCGCGGTAGGTCCCCTCGGCGGGATTGGCTGTCTCGTTGATGCGGACCGTGGTGTTCGGCCCGAAGTGGAACCGCAGCATCGTGGACACGGACTCGAAGAACCCGCCGCACAGCTGCGTGCCGTAGTGCCCGGGCTCGGCGATGTGGCCCTCGCTCTCGCTATATATCGATACGATGGCTGTCGTGCTGGCGGGGCACTCGTTCCGCACCCCGAGGGTGAGGGTCTCGGTGCACAGCTTGAACCCGAACAGGCCGGGGTCGGTGGCGAGGTGGGTGTCGGTCTGCTGCGAGCCGAAGAAGGAGAGGATCGGGGTCTCGTCGGTCGCGCAGACATCGGTGTAGTGCCGCTGGTCAAACCCGGTGCCGCAGACGTCGTACCCCCAGTACCCCGGGTCGCCGGCGTGCGCGTTCGACCGGTTCGACAGGGAGAACAGGGCGCGCTCGTCGGCCTGGCAGGACTCGTTCCGGATGATGAAGGACGCGTCGTCCCCGATGGTGACGTTGGTGCTGCTGACGGTCGCGGGATCGGTCAGGGAATAGTTGAACCGGACGTACCGGGCGTCCGTCACGCTGAGGTTGTACGTCGTGTTGCTCCCGATGCTGACCGTGTCCCGGTCGAGGGTGGACGCGAAGTCGTCCCGCGAGGTCGCGACGGTCAGGGTGGCGCTCCCGCTGCCAAGGTCCGCATCGACCGCGGCCGTGTCCCACGTGTAGTTGTCGCCGGCGTCGAACACCCGGGAGGTGTACGTCCCGGAGCCGCTCCCGTCAACCTGCAGCTTCCCGTTCGACGCGGTCGTGCCGGAGAAGCTGCCCTCGTTCCAGTCGGACTGGGACGTGACCGCGAACGACGCGGCCGCGCCACCGGACGCGAGGACGAGGACGAGTGCCAGGGGGAGAACCGTCCGGACACGCATACCCCTGTGATGCGCGTCCGCGGTTTAAATGTGC
>JAXINY010000083.1:0-3478 GCA_034190525.1 Asbonarchaeaceae archaeon (SeqCode)
GAAGGCGGTGGACCAGGGCCTCGTCCGCGGCCGCAGCATGGAGTCGGTCATCACCGCCCTCATCTACACCGTGGCGCGGAAGCAGGGGACGCCCCGCACCCTCGACGAGATTGCTGAGTCCTCGGGACTGGAGAAGCGAGAGATCGGCCGCACGTACCGGTACGTCGCCCGCGAGCTCGACCTGCAGATAATGCCGGCGCGCCCCCGCGATTATATCCCGCGGTTCGCCGGGGAGCTGAAGCTGTCCGGCGAGGTCCAGGCCCGTGCCCGGAAGATCATCCAGAACGCGCGCGAGGAGGATCTGCTGTCCGGCAAGGGGCCGACGGGCGTCGCCGCCGCCGCGCTGTACGTCGCCGCCGTCCTCGAGGAGGAGAAGCGGACGCAGCGCGAGGTCGCGGACACCGTCGGCGTCACCGAGGTGACCATCCGCAACCGGTACAAGGAGCTGGTGGAGGAGCTCGGGCTGACCGAGGCACTGGAGCAGAAATCGCAATAGGTACGTCTCTCCTGGTTCTCGCCCGCGGCCTGGGACGGCACCGGATGGTGACCGGGCAGCCGCTACCACTGCGGCGGCCCGCCTGCATCTCCGGGATCACTCGTCGTCGGCGACGTCCGTACGGCCGAGGTGCTTTCGCAGCCTGTCGGTCGACCTGAGGCGGCTGCCGGAGACCTTCCGCCGGATCCGCCTGAGATCGAGGGGCTGAACCTCCTTCACCTTCTGTCCGAGCCGCCTGATGTCGGGAACCACACTGGCGTCGCGGGCGGCAACCCCCGTGACACCCGCCGGGAACTCCTGTCGATTGCTGGAGCCGGAGTGACTACGCCGTGCCGCCGTCCCCGGGTCCGGAACAACGGATAGCCGATAGTTAAAACTGTTCGGGAATCCCCGGAATTTTCGGTGGAACACCGGGGAAGCGCGGTCACCTGCGCCCGTCTGTCGCTCACAGCTCGTCGCAGTCGTGGTCGCGCATCTCCTCGACTGATTCGAACGTGTCGCCGCAGACCGGGCACTCCAGGTCGGCGGCCTCCTGTTCTGGCATTGATGGCACCTGCCCCCGCACTCCCCGGCCCGCCTTATAAAACATGGTGGCTAGCTGCCGCGGACCGCAGCATGGAGCACGTCCAGCGGCGCGTCGGTCCGCACCCCCTGCGGCGAGAAGTGCGTCGGGACGGCGCGGTACCCCTGCTCCCGCACCCGCTCCAGCAGCGTCGCCCGGCCCGGCGCCTGCACCCCGGCCGCCGACGCCAGCTCGTGCGTGTCGTAGAACGGGACGGCGATGTCGGCCTCGCCCCGCAGCGTCGCCACGAGGTCGTGCGCCGCGCCGTACCCGCGGTCGTCCAGCCAGGCCGCCACGTCGTCCAGGAACGCGGTGTCGCCGAGCGGCCCGGTCCACAGCGGCCCCGCGGTCTCCACGTCCCCGCCGCACCCCGGGCACGTCGCCGTCCGCTCGTAGCCGCGCCACCGGCAGTCCCGGCACGCCGAGAGATGCCCGATGCTGTCCAGCAGCCCGTTGCACTGCTGCTTCGATTCCTCGACGCGGCCGACCACCCGGGAGTAGTGCTGCTCGTGCCACGCCGCGATCGGGGTGAACGCGTGGTCGTACCGGGCGAACGCCTGGAACACCTCCTTGACGAGGATGCGCAGCCCGAGTTCGTGGCCGAACCCGATCTTCATCGGGGTGGCGGCGTACCGCCGCCGGCAGACCTTGGGGTAGCTGCCGTACAGCGGCCCGAGGTCGGTCGCGGTGAACCCGGCGAGGCCCTCGTGCCGCACCGCCCGCGCCGCCGCGTCCAGGTGCGGTGCCGGCGAGCCGAACGGGTCCACGTCCACGTAGTCGAGGCCGCGGAACTCCTGCGCCAGCAGCAGGGTCGCGTCCTGCCGCGACACCGCGACCCTGTCCCCGTCAAGGTCCTCGTTCAGGGACAGGTTCTCCTCGATGTTCGCCACCGCCTCCGCGGAGATATCGTTCAGCAGCAGCTCCTCGATGCCGTCAACCTCGTCCAGGTACCGGAGGCCGCGGATGCCCGACGCGGCGAGGGCATCGCACACCCGCAGCTCCCCGTCCCGCGCCGCGGCGTGGACGGCGAGGCAGGCGGTGGAGATGTCGCGGTTGGTGGCCACGTCGGTGTTGTAGAACACGTCCGAGTCCGTGGTCGGCTCCGCCTCAGGCTCCAGCGCCAGGTGGATGCCGCGCTCCTGCATGCCGCGGGATGCGGAGACAAGCTTCTTTACTCTTGACCGGTGCGCTCCGCGGACTCCTTCGCCTTCTCGTAGTCCTCGACATCGACGCCGGGCGCCTCGTCCCCGTCGACATCGACGTCAACGTCCTCCTCGACCTCCCGCTCCCGCTGCAGGTCCTCGCCGATGCGGGACACGAACTCCCGGGTCGCTGCCCGCAGCTCCTGGAGCTCGTCGTCGTCCACGTCCTCCATCTCCTTCTCCTTGATACGGGTGACGACATCCTCCCACCGGTCGAACAGGGCGAGCTCCTCGTCGGACAGGTCGAGCGTCTCCTCGACCACGCCCGGCAGGTCCTCCTTGTCCTCCGGCGGCTGCACACCCTGCTGCTTGAGCGCGGCGACGTTCGCCTTGAGGAAGTTCTTGTAGTCCTGGATGACCTGCTGCACCTGCTGCTGGCCGCCCATCTCCCCGACCAGCTCGTGCATCCGGCGGATGAAGTCATCGGTCTTCTCCAGCATCTCCTCCAGTTCCGCCGCGTCCACCTCCTCGGGGTGCTTCTCCCCCTTGTCGGCGAACTCCGCGATCTCCCGGGCGTAGTCAGCGTACTCCTGCTCGAGTGCGCCGTCCTCCACGAACAGCTGCTCGAGGGCGTCACCGACGTCCTGCTTTTCCGGCGGCATCTCGCCGGCGAGCATGATGGGGGCCTGTCCGGCGTTCGCCATCGCCTGCTCCAGCTTGAACGGCACCGAGCTGCGTACCTCCTTCTCCGCCTTCTTGTACCCGTTCGCGGCGAGCTTCAGCCGCTTCTGCACCGCCTCCCGCGAGCTCTGGATCTTGCCCCGCTCCAGCATCCGCTTCGCGGGCGCGAAGATGCCTACGTCGTAGACTGCCTCGCCGTTCCGCAGAACGGAGATTATCAGGGGTTCGCCCTTCCGGACGGCGTCCCAGAACTCGGTGAGAAATGACAGGTACTGTATCGTTATCTTCTCGTCGACCTCCTTCGCCAGGTCGGTCACTTTCTTCCGGATCTTGTCCTTCGCCTCCTTCGGCACGTCCTGCTCCAGCTTCGTATCGTCAAGGACAACGAATGTATCGATATCGGACTCGTGCGTGTGCTCACCGCGGGAGACAGAGCCGTATACCGCCACGCACTTCACTTTCTCCCCCAGCTTTTCCGTGAGCTGGTCCGCAAAGTCTTCCACCTTTTCACGGCGCCGCTCCGCGCTCTTCTCCTGCGCTTCAGCCAGTTTTTCCTTGTCAGCCATCGGTCACACCTTCCACGGCAACTTTTAAGAG
>JAXINY010000020.1:0-2730 GCA_034190525.1 Asbonarchaeaceae archaeon (SeqCode)
GGTGTCGGTGACGAACCCGCTCCGCGTCTCGCCGTCGTCCAGCGTGAACGCGACCGTCCGCGGGTCGGAGTGCTCGGTCTCGATGCACCGCATCCGGAACGGACCGAGCGCTGTCTCCGTTCCACCGGTCAGCCGTACCACCTCGCCGACGAGCGACCGGTGGTACGGGTCGAGCGACGCGGTGATCTCGTCGCCGTACGTCCCGCCGCCGTCAACGTATTTCCCCGGGATATCGGCGCCGTCAACGACGGATTCTGCACACAGCAGCGTGCCGCGTTCCTGTTTCCCGCCCTCCGTCATCGCCTCGATCATCACGTCCATGTCCCCGTCGTGGTCGAGATGCGCGTGTGACACGACCACCGCGTCCAGGTCCTCCGGGTCGATACCTGCCTCGTGCATCCGGACGAGCGCCCCGGGCGCCGGGTCGATGATCGCCGAGAGGTCACCCTCCCGCAGGTGTATGCCGCCGGTGTGCCGCAGTTGCCTGACCATCGAGAACCGGCCGCCGCCGGTGCCGTGGAAGGTGAGGTCCATGTCCCTTCCAGGGCTTGCATCCCATAAATAGCTCCCGTCTCCGCCGCTGTCTTTATAAGCCGCTGCCCCGGTGGTAACCGCATGGGGCGTGCCGGCGAGCAGCGGTCGGAGTCAGCAGCTGTGTACGCCTCGGAGCGCTTCCCCCCGGCTGTAGCGGACACCCTCGTCTCCTGCCGGTACCACGCCGACCCCGGCGATATCGACCGCGTCGAACATCTCCTGTCCGAGGATACCCGGTATCAGGCCGTCACAACGGATCTCACCGGGGGAGAGGAGCCGCGGGACGGCTCGACACACCGCTACCTTGTTCACGGCGAGCAGGGCGGTGTCGTCGGGAAGATAACGCTGAGGCCGGATTCCGGGATGCACGTCGTCAGGACGGCCGGCGGCCATCCGGGGCCGTTGCTGGAAGGGGAGGCCGTCCGGAAGGCACTCACGCTGGAGGGCGTGACGCTGTATAGCACGGAGGGAGGACGCAAATCGCTGCATGCGGACGGCGAGGACGTGTACTCCCTCTCAGAGATGCGGTAATCCGCAAACACCCCGAACACTTATATATTGCTACTTGTAAATAACAACTATGGATGCGGACCGTGCTCTCGTCGTCGTCCACCCGCACCGCGGCTTCGACCACGGTGTGACCGAAGACTACATCGTCGAGGCGGCGGAACAGTTCGACGGTGATGTCTATTTCGTGCCAGATACGCGGCCCGCGGCGGCCCGGAAGGGAGAGCTGGAGGGGCTGTACGGAGAAGGCGTGTACGACTACCTGCTCACCGACGAGACCGCCGGTGCGCTGGGCGAGGAGACTGTCCGGGAACTCGAGGACGCGTACGAGGAGGTGTACGTCGGCGGCGGGTACTCGGACCAGTGCCTGCGGAACGCCCACCGCTCCCTCGCCGAGGGCACGGACCTGGAGGTGTACGTCGTCCCGGAGATCTCGTTCGGCCAGCAGTTCCGCGTCACCGACGGCGAGGAGGACACCCACCGATACCGGCTCGCGGACGTGTACGGCGACGGGGAACGGGTGCAGGACCACTTCCAGCACTTCTTCGGCGACGAGGTCGGGGTGGCGACGGCGGTGGTCTGATATGAGCGAGGTAGCACGCGATATCCTGCCTGACTGGCTGGACGACATCCTGGCGCATGAGTACGATGCGGATATTGACGATGGTCGGCGTCGCGCCGCCGGGGACCGGTTCTGGCGGGTTGGGCGCCGGTTTGACAGTTTCGAGCGCTTCTACCAGGAGGTGGTCGAGGGACAGGAGGAGGGGAGGCTGAACGGGGATAATCGCGCCCACTCCATCGAGAACTACTGGTGTGATCGACCGTGGAACTGTCTCGGGAAGGTCGTATTCGCCTCGGCCGTCGCCGATATCGGGATGGGCGAAACGGTCGATGTCGTGCTCCAGTCGATGGGGAAGGAACACCCGCAGACCGGGACGTACTGGCAGAACCAGGCGCATGTCAAGGTGAAGGGGCCTGACGGAGAGGAATACGGCCCTGATGCGCCGTACGCGGACAGGGTGGATGGCCGTGGTACGGTCGTCGAGGGAGACCGGATATACACCGCCAGGGAGCACTCCGAGGATGTGCTCGTCCCCCTGTACCATCTTAGTGATGCCAAGCATGCCTGGGCGAATGATAGGCAGGAGGATACACTGGATCTCATCGACGAAGCGGAGTCGAATGACGCCGGTGCAGCATACGTAAACCGGAAGATCGACGAGATACGCCGGTTCGGGTTCTAGCGCACCTCGGCCCCGTCCGCCACCGCGTCCTGCAGCCCGACCAGCACCACGTCGTCCCCGTCGTCCGCGGCCAGCACCATGCACTCGCTCTGCTCGCCGCGGAGCTCCGCCGGTTCGAGGTTGGCGAGCACGACGACCTGCCGTCCCTGCAGCTCCTCGGCGGTGTAGTGCTCCACCAGCCCGGAGCAGGTCTGCAGTGTCTCGCCGCCGACATCGACCTGGAGCACGTACAGCCGGTCCGCGTTCGGGTGGTCCGCGGCGTCCACGATGGTGCCCACGCGGAGGTCGAACTCGCCGAACTCGTCGACCGTCACCGTCCCTGCCGGCGCCCCGCTCTCACCGTCCGCGCTCTCGCCGTCCACCCCGCCGTCATCGATCTCCGCCGCGAGCGCGTCCGCGTCCATCTTCTCGAACAGGATGTCGCGGTCGCCGAGCGCCTGTCCTG
>JAXINY010000020.1:2740-3471 GCA_034190525.1 Asbonarchaeaceae archaeon (SeqCode)
GATCCCTGTATTCCCGTCGAGGAGCGCCGCGATCCGGTCCTCACCGGATGCGATCGCGCCGTCGTTCCCGAGCATCCGCCAGATGTCCGCGCTCGCGGACGGGGTGAAGGGGTGGAACGTGACCGCGACCGCCTCCACGATCTCGAGGCACCGGTACAGCACCGCCTCTCTCGCACTGTCATCGTTCCACGGCTCCTGCTGCTGGAGGAACCGGTCACCGAGCCGCGCGACCTCCAGCGCGTGCTCCACCGCCTTCTTCGGGCTCTTCTCCTGCTCGAACGCGGCATCGTAGTCCTGCAGCAGGTCCTCCAGCTCCGCGCGGACGTCCGTGAACTGCTCCGGGTCGTCGGGCGCCGGGACCGCGCCGTCGAACCACTTCTCGCACAGCGTCAACACCCGGTTCACGTAGTTGCCGACGTTGTCGTTCAGTTCGCCGTTGATCCTGCTCTCGAAGTCCGCCCACGAGAACCGGGTGTCGTGGTTCTCCGGGATGACGGACGCGAGGTAGAACCGCCAGTAGTCCGCCGGCAGCAGGTCCAGTGCCTCCTCGGAGGAGAGCCCGGTGCCCCGGCTCTTGGAGAACTGGACATCATCGGATAACAGGTACTGGTGGATGAACTCGTGGTCAGGCAGGTTGTACGCGGAGTCCTCCTCCGCGCCGCCGATGAGCATCGACGGGAAGATGATGGAGTGGAAGATGGTGTTGTCCTTCCCGATGCTGTACACCGTCC
>JAXINY010000141.1:0-332 GCA_034190525.1 Asbonarchaeaceae archaeon (SeqCode)
CCCCCGCTGCCTCGAAGTGCTCCTTCCGCTCCTCCAGCCGCCGCAGGTCGTGCTCCAGCAGCTGCTTCTGCTCGATGAGGTCCGTGAGGTTGGACAGCACACGGTTCACCTGCTGCTCCGCCTGCTGCCGCCGCTGCACGTACTCGTCGTGCACCTGGGACTGCGGTGTGGTCTGCACCCAGTCCGTCACCTTGAACGGGTCCTCGTACCGGTAGTACGTGACGAGGTGGTCCACGATCTGCAGGTGGGCGCCGAGGTCGAACCCCTGCCCGATGTCGGAGATGGAGATGGACCGGCCTTTCTTCTTCTCATCGATCGGGTCCTGCTCGTCC
>JAXINY010000141.1:342-3413 GCA_034190525.1 Asbonarchaeaceae archaeon (SeqCode)
CTTCTTCCGGCTGATATCGTCCTGCTCTCCGGGGTCCGGGAGGACGTACGGCTCGTCCCGCGGCTGGTCCTCGTCCAGCCGCGCTTCCGCGGCGCGCGCCCCCTCGACACCGCCGCCGTTCTCCCGGATGAACTCGCGGAGATCCCAGATACTGTCGATGGAGTTCCCGTCCCCGTCGGTCAGGCTGCCGTCGTGCCACCGCTTGTCCACCGGGTAGCAGCCGTGCTGGCAGTGTCCTTTCCCCATCGCGACGCTCCGTAACCTTATTAAGGCGGTTACAGGTAGTTATTCGGCAGAGTCCAATTTAAAGCTGTCGTAGGTGGAACACGTGGGTATTCTTGACTCGATAAAGGACCGGTTCGGCGGGGATGAGGAGGAGCCCCGCCGCGGCAAGATGCGACAGCCACCGGGCGCTGACGAGCCGGCTGCGCCGCGCGATGACGCTCCCGGCGGCCCGGAGCGGCGTGGCGAGGAGTCGGCGCCGCCACGGGAGACCGGGCCAGCCCCGGCGGAGAGCGCTCCCGCGGGGACCGATGCGCCCGGCGGGCGGGCGCGTGGCGGTCCGTCAGGGGAACCCGGCCCGGGCGGACGCGAGCCTGGCGGTCCCGCCGGCGACAGGGGGCCGGTCGACGAGGGACCGGGTGCCGGCCGCGGCGGCCGCGGCTCGACGCTGGACGTGGACCGGCAGGGCCGTGACGGCCCGGGACAGCCCCGGGGCGGTCTCGAGGCCGAGACGCCCGGTGGGCCGGAGACACCGCCCGGTCGCGACGCACAGGGCCCGGGCGGTCCGGAGCCGCCCGGCGGTGCCGAGCCGGTGCCGCAGCGACGCGACCGCGGTGGTCGACCGGCAGGGGGTGGAGCGGACGAGATGCCGGACCGGCCGGCGGACTACAATCTCGACCTGCCCGAGCCCGGCGACGAGGACGACCGGCTGGACCGCATCCAGGAGCAGAACGAGCAGATCATCGACCTGCTGCGCGACATCCGCGACAGCATGGGCGGTGGTCGGCGGGGGCAGCGGTGAGACCATGGGCCTGTTCGACAGGATACGCGGCTCCGACGAGGAGGTGGAGATACGGCCGCAGCAGCGCGACGACTACGACTACCGGGATACGGAGGGCGAGGCCGATGCAGGGGGGACAGCGGCGGAGGATGACACCGGCGGCGAGTTCGTGCTGCCGGGGATGAAATCGGCTGCCGACACCTCCGACGACACCGCTGACGACTCACGGACGCGCAGCCGGGAGTCACGGCAGGACCGCGGCCGCGACCGGGCGGCGGGCATCGACCGCATCGTGGAGCAGAACGAGCGCATCATCGAGCTCCTGGAGGAGATCGCCGGCGAGGACGACGACAGCGACACGGCCGCGGTGCTGTAGGAGGGATACTATGGCTTTTTATGACTCGGTGAAGGAAGATGTACGTGATGAAACCGGTGCCAGCGATACAGGAGACGAGGAGGATGACATGCCGTTCGACCAGCTGAAGGAGAACGCCGACGAGGAGGACCCGGAGGAGTCCTCCACATCGTCCGACACCGAGATAGAGGTGCTCGGGGACGGCGATACCGTTGACACCGGTGACGGCGGCAGCGGGGGGGCAGGTGCGTCCACGTCGCAGACCGCCGGCCAGCCGCAGGAGGAGGCGCATGACACCGCCGGGCAGGCCGCTCAGCCGGAGGAATCTGCGGCTGCAGGCAGATCAACGGGTGCCGCCGCATCCCCGGCAGGGCAGCAGACCGAGCAGCCGACGGAGGAATCCCGGCCGGCGGACGGCGCGGCCGATACCGCGGAGGTCCTGCGCCGCATCGAGGAGCAGAACAGGGAGATGCTGGACGTGCTCCGCGGGATAAAGCGGAGCCTGGAGTAGGAGCATGGTCTTCAAACGGTTGAAGAAGGGGCTGCGGCGGAACAACATCGCCGTGTTCATGGACGGGCCGAACGTTCTCAGGAGCGAGTTCGACCTCGACCTGGACGCGTTCCGGGAGCGACTCGAGGAGCGCGGCACCATCACCATCGGGAGGGTGTTCCTCAACCAGTACGCGTCCGAGAAGCTCATCGAGGCCGTCGTGTCGCAGGGGTTCGAACCCGTGCTCGGCGTGGGCGAGGTGGAGGACGAGGAGAGCGATGTCGATGTCTACCTCGCAACGGCGGCGATGGAGGCCGTGTTCTCCGACGACATCGACACCATCGTCCTCGTGACGCGGGACGCGGACTTCATCCCGGTCGTGCAGGAGGCGAAGGAGCACGGGAAGAAGGTTGTTGTCGCCGGGATGGACACCGGGTTCTCCTCCGCCCTCCAGAACGCGGCCGACGAGGTCATGCTACTCTAGCCGTCCCGACCGTAGGACGGGCCGCGGACGATGCCGAAGTCCTTGTCGAGCCGCTGCCGCATCGCATCCGCGAACAGGAGCGTGTAGTCGTAGCATCGCCCCTCCTCCTCTCCAGCGATGGTCAGCTGTCCGCCGTCCGCGACGGTGTTGTAGACATCGGCCCACCGCTCGATCCCTTCATCGGTCGGGACGGCCCCCTTGTTCCACGTGGGAATCCACGTCATGTCCTCCCTGTACGCGCCCATCACCCGCCGGTGCTCGGTCTCGAAGCTGTTGGGGTAGAGCGCCGCGACCGCCGCGTCCGCGTCCTTGACCGCCCGCCGGACCTCCCCGTAGGCGTCGCGGCAGTACTCGGCGTAGTCCGCGTCCAGGTGGTCCGTGGTGTCGCCTGGCTGGTGGGCGGCGTGAAGCGCGTAGTTCCCGAGATGGACTGCTACAACCACCTCTCCAGAACGATTCTCCGGTCGCTGGCGTTCCCGCGCCAGCTCCCCGACCCGGTCGGTGTCCCGGACGATGAGGTCCATCTGCTCCTCGGCAGTCAGCATGCAGGATTGTTGTTACTTGAGAATGATATTATTTGGGGTCAGCTGATGCGGTACCGCAGCACCGCCGCGATGCCGCCCATGTTCTTCAGCCGCTTCCCCTCCTTGGAGTCCGGGCTGATCAGGTGCACCTCGGAGTCCATCTGCTCCGCCTTGTCCCGGATGGCTTTCACCAGGTCGCGCTGCTCCACGATGTC
>JAXINY010000138.1:0-3374 GCA_034190525.1 Asbonarchaeaceae archaeon (SeqCode)
GTGCGAGGAGAAGGTGGAGACGATGACGCCCTCGTTCTCCTGGTACGCCTTGTTCAGGATGTTCCGGAGCTCGATGGCGGTCTCCCGCTCCGACTTCGTGCGGCCGTCCTCGTCCGTCCTCGTGGAGTCGGCGATGTAGGCCTCGACACCCTCCTCGCCGAGCTCCCGGATGCGCTGGTAGTCCGGCTTCCCGCCGAGCGTCGGCTCCTCGTCGAGCTTGAAGTCGAGCGAGTACGCCACCGTCCCCTCTGCCGTGTGGAGCACGGTGAGCGGGGTGTGCGGGATGCTGTGCGTGATGTTCACCATCTCGATGGACAGCGAGTCCGTCACCTCCGCGGTGTCCCCCATCTGGATGGGCTTCACCGGGTTGTTGACGGTCTCTTGGTCCTGGTCGATGAGGCGCTCCACCACCTTCGCCGTGAACGGCGTGGCGTAGATGGGGCAGTCGTACGCGTTCGCGAGCTTCGGGAGCGCCAGGCAGTGGTCCAGGTGGCCGTGCGAGATGACGATGGCCTCGACCTTCCCGCGGAGCTCCTCCTTCACGCTGGAGTCGTCCGGCGCGGCACCGATGTCGATGGCCTCGCTGGTGCTGAGCTCCTCCAGGCTCTCCTCGTACTCGACGACGGTCTCCATGTCCGCCCCCATGTCGAGGAGGACGACCTCGCCGTCCGCCTCGACCGCTGTCATGTTTTTACCGACTTCCTCGTAACCGCTGATTGTGTGAATCTTCATCGTAAGAACCTCTCAGTGTAGTCTCGTGTATGGATATCAATCGCCGTCCAGGTCCTCTGCCGCGAAATCGTCGACCGTGTAGTCGAAGTCATCGTCGTCCGCGATGTCGCCGCGCGCCTTCAGCATCTCCCGCGCCAGCAGGTAGTAGATGAGTGCGACGGAGCCGGCCGCGTTGTTGTTCCCCGGGATGGCGAGGTCGATGTACTCCAGCGAGTTCCCGGTGTTGGCGATGGTCACGACAGGGATGTTCGCGTCCACGCTCTCCATCACCGCGGTGTGGTCCTCCTCCGGGTCCGTGACCACGAGGACCTCCGGCTCCATGAAGTCCTCCGACTGCGGGTTGGTGAGCGTGCCCGGCATGAACCGGTCGAATATCCGCTCCGCACCGGTCGCCTCGGCGAACGTCACCACGGGCCGGTGTCCGACCTCCTTCCGCGACACCACGAGCACGTCCTCCGGCTCGTACTCCGCGAGGAGCTGGCCGGCCTGGCGGATGCGCTCGTCGGTCTGGTCCAGGTCGATGATGGCCAGGTTGTTCTTCTTCACCTGGAAGATGAACGGCTCCATGTCCTTGACCGTCTGCCGAGAACCGATGTTTACGCCGGCCTCGAGGTAGTCCTCCTTATCTGTCAGCATTCCGTGTCCAGCGGTTTAAGGGCAATCTTTATTAATGGTCTGCGGCCGGTCCACACGCCGCGCCGCGGCTGGAACCGGTTCCACAGCGCTGTATGGGCGTTATTTCGATGATTGGATAGAAGCACCGGTCCGCAGGCTCAGAACGGGAGGTCGGCCATCTCGCCCGGCTGCTCGTCCCACCGCCGCAGCAGCTGGTTGTTCTTCGCCGTCCGGATACCGGCGATACCGGCCTTGAGCAGGGGTGCGCCCCACGCGAGCGCGAGGTCGGCGATAGCAGGGTCGCAGGTCTCCCCGCTCCGGTGCGACACCACCGGTGCGTAGCCGTTCGCCTGCGCCAGCTCGAACGTGTCGCGCGTCCGCGACACGGTGCCGGCCTGGTTCGGCTTCACGATGATGGCGTTCCCCGCGTCCAGGTCGATGCCGCGCTGCAGCCGCTCCGCGTCGGTCACGAACACGTCGTCACCGACCACGAGCGCGTCGTCCACCCGCTCCGTCAGGTCGGCGAGCCGGTCGAAGTCCTCCTCGTCCAGCGGGTCCTCCACGTACGCCAGGTCGAACCGCTCGACAAGTTTCTCCATGAACGTCACCTGCTGCTGCGGGGATAGCTCCTGCCCCATCGCACCGTATTCATACACCTCGCCGTTGTAGAACTCGGACGCGGCGGCGTCGATGCCGACACGCGCCCCGTGCTCCTCCGCCACCTCGACCACCGCGTCCAGCGTCTCCTCGTCGTTGAACCCGGTGATATACGCGCCCTCGTCGTTGATACCCGTGATGCGGCGCTGGTGCCGCTCCCCGAACTCGTGGTAGATGTTCGACAGGATCTCCATCGCCTCCGGCGCAGACCCGGCGCCGGCCGGGATGACGAGGAACTCCTGGATGGACGTGTTCCCGCCGTGCTCCCCGCCGCCGACCAGGTTGCCGGCGGGATAGGGGAACGCGTCGCCGGTGTCCCGCTCTGCAGCCTTCCAGAACGCGAGCGACGCCGCGATGGCGACCGCGCCGATGTCGGCGAAGTTGTCCGTCCCGTCAATCTCCTCCAGCACGTCGTCGAACTCCGCCTGCGAGAGGTCCTCACCGGCGAGGCGCTCCTGCAGCGCCTCCTCGATGCGCTCCAGGTCGTCCGGCACGAAGCACAGCGCCTCGTGCGTCCCGGTCGATGCACCGCTCGGTGCCGCGGCCCGGCACCCGTTCACCGCGGCCTCGACGGTCGGCTCGACGCGGCTGTTGTAGATGATGCGGAGGGAGAAACTGTCGACCCGCATCCTAGCTCCGCCGCACACCGATGGGGACGACGCCCTGCTCGAGCTCCGCCCGCGCGATGTCGATAGGTTTCGTGGCGTCGGTCTCGATGAGCGCGGGTGCACCCTGTGACAGCTGCAGGGCGCGCGCACCGATGATGCGGGCGCGCTCGAACCGCGTGTGTCCGTCCAGTTCCACCATAGATAGCACCTACAACGCTACGAGCGTGAGACAAGTTTTAAATTACACGGCCCTCTAGCCGATGTACCCGAGCTCGTCGCCCTCGCCCTCGCCGCCCTGCGCCTGCTGCTGTTGCTGCTGCGCCTGCTGCTGGAGCTCCTGGATGCGCTCCATCACCTCCTCGACCTCCTCCACCTTCTCGTCCAGGTCGTCGTAGTCGAGGTCGATGTCCAGCATCTCCTCCAGCACCTGCAGCACCTCCTCCGTCGCCTTCGGGTCGGACAGCAGGAAGCCCGGGGTCTCGCCGAGGAGCGCGACGCCCTCCATCCCGTACCGCTTCCCGATGCCGAGCAGGAGGCCGGTGGCGCCGACGATCTGGCCGACGCCGTGGTCGAAGCTGACACCGTAGTCTTCATAGTGGCTCTTCAGGTCCTTGTCGGTGACGACGCCGAACACCTCGGGCGTCTCCTCCACCATCTCACCGGTCCCGTAGCCGCCGATGGTGACGAGCTCCTCGGTGCTCCACTCCTCCAGCAGGTCGAGGATGTCGTGCACGACCTCGTAGTGGCCCATCGGGTCGATGC
>JAXINY010000040.1:0-3371 GCA_034190525.1 Asbonarchaeaceae archaeon (SeqCode)
TGGAGGGCGGCAGCCGGGACCGGCGGCGTGACGCCGAGGGCGGAGTGGCGGCCGGCGACGTCACGGGCGAGAAGAAAAGCCTCTCCAACATCCCTGTCAGCGAGCTGATGCAGCCGACGGAGGAGATCGATGCGGAGATCGTTGAGCCAGGGACAGGGCTTGTCGACGCGATCGGTATCATCGAGGACAACGACGTGCTGGAGGTTGTCGCGGTCGACGACGGGGAGCCGGTCGGCATCGTCACGGTCAAGGACGTTGTCGACGTGGCCGCGTCACACGAGGCCGTGGACTCGCTGCTGGTGCAGCTGACCGGGCCGGAGGTGCCGGCGGAGAAGCAGGCCATCCACGACAAGATCGAGACACAGCTCCGCGGCGGGCTCGGCCGCGTCCTGGAGCGGCCGGACGAGCTCACGGTGCATATGAAGAAGTACGAGAAGGACGGGACGCAGCACAAGTACACGCTCAACTTCCGGTTGACCTCCGAACACGGCACCGTCCGCGTCAACGCCCACGGCTGGGAGCTGCTTGACGCCGTGGACGAGGGGCTGGACAAGCTCGAGACGGTCATCAAGAAGAAGCGGGAGAAGGCGAAGGACAGGGCCCGGAAGCGTCGCCGGGAGGACAAGTACTCGCGCAGCTAGTCCTGCTCGTCGAGCATCCCCGGCAGCGTATCGCGCAGGAACCGCACGACATCGCCGTCCTGAGGCACGGAGAAGTTCTCCCTGTACCGCCTGTCGCCGTCCTCGGTGACGACCCCGCGGGAGAGGGAGATGAACTCGTTCTCCCCGCCGCCCGACACCGCCTTCTTGCGGGCGACCTCGAGGAACTCGTCCTCCCCGAACTCGATATCCTCGGTCTCCAGTGTCTTGAACTCAACCATCGTCGGCCCCGTCCTCCTCCTTCTCCTGCGATGGTTTAAGCGTTTCCTCCTCGAGCAGGTCGTCCAGCCGCTCCTCGATCTCCCGCATCTGCTCCTCGATCTCCTCCACGTCCTTCCTGTCAGCCACCGCGGACACCTCCCTGCACCGCTATCAGTGTCACCTCAACGTCCCGCCCGACCCTGTTGGACAGGAGCTCCTCCAGCTCGGTCGCCGTGAACTCAGGGTCGACGACCGACAGCGTCACCGTCACCTGTTGCTGGGAGACGGTCACCTGTCGCCGCAGCACCCGGTCGCCCATCTGGTTATCGATGAACGCCTCGACCTGGGTCTTCGCGGCGGTGTTCTGGAAGTCGCGGTACGACAGGTAGCCGACCACACCGGTGATGAGGAGGAGGGACGCGAGCGAGATAGCGATCGCCTTCCGCAGCTGCTCCTCGGAGACCTTCTGCCGGTGGTACGTTGACGGTGAGATGCCGTACAGCTTGAACGTGACCGAGCCGGCCAGCACGAGTGCCGAGACGTTGGTCAGGATGACGAGACCGACGTCGAAGAATATCTGGAAGTTCGGGATGGCGAGCGATGCTCCGGCCACGGCGGTCGGCGGGACGAGTGCGATGGCGACGGCCACCCCGGCCAGGGACTCCCGGGCCTCGGTCGCGAACGTCAACGCCCCGGCCGCCCCGACGAACAGCGACAGGAATATGGTGAGGACGCCTGGGTTGGCGATGAGCCGCATCAGCGGGTTCGGCTGTATCGGGATGGCGAGCGATATGAGGAACGCGGAGGAAAGACCGATGAGGAGGCTTTCCGCGCCGTATATTGCGCTCTCCTGGATGAGCTGCCGGTCGCCGATGACCAGGCCGAACGATGTCGAGATGAACGGCCCCAGCATCGGGGCGATCACCATCGCGCCGATGACGACGGTGACGTTCTCCATCGCCACCCCGAACACGGCGATACCGGCGCCCAGCGCGATGAGCGCGTACGTCGTCTTGCTCACCGACCCGAACTCGAAGGCCTTCTGGTACATCTCCTGGACCGAGATGGTGGAGCTCCCGCCCTCCTGCCGCCGCCCCTTCTCGATGCGCGCCGTCTCCTCGAGCACTTCGATGGTGAGGTCGCCGGCCTCCAGCTCCGTGACCCCTTTCAGGTCCTCGGTCAGGGCGTCGATGTCGTCGGAGTCGAGCGCGACCTGGAACTGGATAACCTTATCGCCCTCCTTTTCGGCCTCGGAACTCGTTATCTCCTCCTCGTACTGCTCGAGAATCTCCCGGGCGGCGTCGCTCTCGTCGGCCGGAACGGTTATCTCCACCCGCTTCATACGTGACAGGTTTCGTCGTCCGGATTCTTATAACCCGCGGGACGCCCGCTCCGCCCGAACAGGTTTAAATAGGAGCTGCGGCATGGGTACGGGTATGGCCGACGAGTGCACCGTCTGCGGCGGCGAGATGGCGGAGGAGGAGCTCGATGAGGAGCAGGTGGAGAAAATCCGCGCCCGCTCCGCGGACCTCGCGGATGATGACGTACACGCGCTCGTCTGCCAGGAGTGCGGGCACGTCGCCTACCGGCGCAGCAGCCACCGCT
Source organism: Asbonarchaeaceae archaeon (SeqCode) (assembly GCA_034190525.1). GTDB lineage: Archaea > Nanohalarchaeota > Nanosalinia > Nanosalinales > Nanohalalkaliarchaeaceae > JALIDP01. Next base: position 2,466 of record JAXINY010000040.1, read on the forward strand.
AGCCGGACAGTTCCTGCCTGACCCGGTCCCGGATGTCGTCCATGTGCCGCTCTATCCACTCGTCCGACTTCCCCTTCTCACGCAGCTTCCGGACGAGCCGCCGCACCGCCTCGTCCTCCATGTCCGCCCGGCCGCGCCGCCCGCTCTGCGCGCCCTGCTCGTCCTCTTCCTGATGCGCCCCGGTTGACGGGCGCTGCTCCTGTTCCCGCGTCGTTCGTCCCTCCTCCCTGGGCGTTGACTGCCCTGGCTGTGCTGCCCGGTCGATGTCGTCCCGGATCTCGTCGGCGGGGGTGACCACGGGCTCGTCGTCGTGCTCCTCCTCGTCCGGCCGCAGCGGCAGCCGCTTCTTCGCCATACAGTCCACACGGTGCCGGCGCGGTATAAAGGTGTCGCGGCAGCGACCTCTTTTTAAAGTCTGGGCGGGAATCCTCGGGGCAGAGGTGCCTATGAATGGCTAACATACACGAAGACCAGCGCGTCGCGGTATTCGTCGACGTGCAGAACCTGTACTATTCGGGCAAGAACCTGTACGACAGGAAGGTAAACTTCAGCAACCTGCTCAAGACCGCTGTGCACGGCCGGAAGCTCACCCGCGCCCAGGCCTACGCCATCCAGGCGGACACGGAGGACGAGTCCAACTTCTTCGAGGCCCTGCGGAAGATCGGGTTCGAGGTCAAGACCAAGGAGCTGAAGGAGTTCAAGGGCGGTGCAAAGAAGGGTGACTGGGACATGGGTATCGCTATCGACGCGGTGAAGATGGCCGAGAAGATGGATTCGTGTGTCCTGGTAACGGGAGACGGCGACTTCGTATCGCTCGTGAACCACCTCCAGGCGGACGGCGTCCGCGTCGAGGCTATGGCGTTCGGGAAGTCGACCGCTCACGAGCTCAAGGACGCGGTGAACGCG